>CAJWER010000042.1 GCA_913030785.1 uncultured Chloroflexota bacterium
AGTAGGCCTCGGGCCGCTCCGGATCGCCAAAATTCAAACAGTCGGTCAGCGCGACCGGCTCCGCACCCACAACCGCGACATTACGACACGCCTCTGCCACAGCGATCATCCCCCCGACATGCGGGTCCAGGAAGCAATATCGTCCGTTGCCATCAGTGCTCATCGCCAAGCCACGCTTCGACTCCTTGATCCTGAGCACTGCCGCATCACCACCAGGGCCGATCACAGTGTTAGTCATGACCTGGTGGTCGTACTGCCTGTAGACCGACTCCTTACTGGCGATATTCGGCGACGCAAGTAGCCTCAAAAGCACCGCATCCGCCGTCTCGTCGGGAAAAGGCAAACCGGCAAGATCGTACGCCTGCAGTGCGTCAAGCCCTTCCGGCTTCACACCTTCCAGACGGTAGAGTGGCGCGTCAACGAGAACGTCCACAGGCAGGTCGCCCCCGGCTTCTTCGCCGTCGCTAATTACCGCTCTGCCGGTATCGGTGGCGCGCCCAATGACAGTCGAGGTCAGACCCCATTTGTCGAAGATGTCCTTGATCGGGCCGACATGCTCCGATTCGATCACAACGAGCATGCGCTCCTGAGACTCCGACAGCATCACCTCATAGGGAGTCATTCCGGCATCGCGACGTGGCACCAGCGACACGTCGATTTCCAGGCCGCTGCCGCCACTTGAGGCAACTTCGAGCGCGGCAGAAGTGAGTCCGGCGGCGCCCAAGTCCTGCAGCCCTGTCAAGCGGCCCGTGGCTACGGCCTCCAAGCAGGCCTCAATAAGCACCTTCTCAAGGAACGGATTCGAGGCCTGCACCGTAGGCCGTAGCTCCCGCTCCTCCTCGAAAGTTCGCGATGCCAGGCCGGACGCACCGTGGATGCCGTCGCGACCCGTGTCCGCGCCCACCAGCATCAGCAACGACCCCGGTCCGCCCGTCGTGGCTCGAACCAGGGAATCCTTCTCGAGGATACCAACACACATGGCATTGACCAGCGGGTTACCGGAGTAGCTCTCCGAAAAACAGACCTCTCCCCCAACATCGGGGATACCAATGCAGTTGCCGTAGGCCGAAATGCCTGAGACAACTCCGTTGAACAGATAGCGATTGCCAGGATCGGACAGCGGGCCGAAACGCAGTGAATTCATCAGGGCAATTGGCCTCGCGCCCATCGCCAGGATGTCACGCACAATACCACCCACACCCGTGGCCGCTCCTTCGTAGGGCTCTATCGCCGAAGGATGGTTGTGTGACTCGATCTTAAAAACGACCGCAAGCCCTTCGCCGATATCGACGACACCGGCGTTCTCCTCGCCCGGATTGACCAGCAGCCTGGGACTCTTGGCGGCAAATAGCCTGAGTAGCGGTTTTGAGTGCTGGTAGCCGCAGTGCTCGCTCCACAGCGAACCGAACAGCCCCAGCTCCAACGCATTGGGCTCGCGCCCGATCCGGTCCACTATGGCCTCGTACTCGGCCTCCGTGAGGGCCAGCTCATCCAGCGCCTGCTTCAACGCGGTCATAATCTACCTACTTTAAGGGACAGGTGGTTTAGCAATATGATCCCTAAAACTCATGGTAACTGGTGTCCGAACTCCGATTCGCTGCCCGATCACTCAATATTCGCGGACAGGCCAAGCCATCTCCTGTCCGATGTGTCAAGCGAGAACAGGGGTCCGTAAAGCATCACAATTCCAGACTCGTCCACTGGCAATTGCACACAAACATTGCCTTCGACGCTCCCTCCTAGGAATAATTTGGCATCGAGCTGGTCTGGGATCAGACCGCATGAGTGATCAAAGACGCCGTAGAGGACAGACGAAGCGACCAAACGGAAATCTGACTCGCTGGCAGATTGCTCATCTGTTATGCTGCCGCCAATGTTTTGAACACGAACCCTGACCATGACATCGCACCATCTAGGGGCAGGAGGTTCGTTAAAGAAGAATTCCGCTTGCACCACCTCCCAGGCGTCTAGATTGGCGGACAGGACCGCGATGCTCAAGCCGTCGGCGGTCGTGACCGACAGCCCTGGAACAACCAGGTTGCCGGGGGTAAACCCCGGTAGCACTGGTGTTGGTGACGGAGTGTCTTTCGGCGAAGACTGATCCGCGCCAGAGCAACCGTCTTAGCGTCGCCATCAGGTGGCCCATCATCCGTCTTTGGCTCTGGCAATGGTCCGGTATCCGCGTACGCGGCCACGATCAGGAGAGCCACAAGCAGTGCACCTAGCCTCATCTCACTTTGACTCCTAGCTCCGTATCATCGTGGACAACCCCGTCGACCGGTGGCTACCGAGCAGCGACTCCAGGAATCGCCGTAGCCAGCAACGACTCGAAGATAGCCCGGCCATCCACGCCGCCTACTAGCGACTCGCAACATCGCTCCGGGTGCGGCATCATTCCCATCACGTTACGGCCCTCGTTGGTAATGCCAGCGATATTGTTCAACGAACCGTTCGGGTTCGCCGCGTCGGTTATCTCACCGCTCTCGGAGCAGTACCGAAACAAAACGCGGTCATCCCGTTCGAGCAACGCGATGGTGTCGGGGTCGGCGAAATAGTTGCCCTCGCCATGTGATATCGGCACACGCAACACCTGCCCCTCGGCGGCTGCGTTGGTGAAGGGGGACGCGGAAGACTCTACACGGAGGTTCGTCCACTGGCAGCGGAACTGCAGGTGGACGTTTCGCATCAGCACTCCTGGGAGCAAGCCGGCCTCGCAGAGCACCTGGAAACCGTTGCAAATGCCGATCACCAGCCCGCCTTCAGCGGCGAATTTCTCCACCGACCGCATCACAGGCGAAAAGCGTGCGAGCGCACCACACCTCAGATAGTCGCCGTACGAAAACCCGCCCGGGAGCACGATGCAGTCGTAGCCGGACAGGTCGGTGTCCTTGTGCCAAACGTACTCCACAGGCTGATGCAACACGTTCTGGAGGACATGGTGGCAGTCGGTGTCGCTCCATGTCCCGGGGAAAACGACAACGCCAAATCTCACTGGGGGTTTCCTTCCGCCCGAGGGGGAAGGTCCGAATGAGGACTCGTGTCGAACGCCATCACTCGGCCGATCTCAGCAACTCCTGAACAATGAGACTGACAGCTCGACCGTCGGCCTTGCCTTTGACGTCCGGCATCAACCGGCTCATCACCTTGCCCATGTCCTTAGGCCCCGACGCGCCTGTCTCCTCGACTGCCGCGTGGACAAGGGCGGATATCTCCTCTTCGGTGAGCTGGGTTGGCAGATACTCGCCAATGATGGCAAGCTGCGTCTCCTCCTTCTCCACCAGGTCGATGCGCTCGGCCTCTTTGAATATCTCAATGGAGTCGCGACGCTGAAGAGCCTGCTTGCTCAGAACCGCAATCACTCCTTCGTCATCCAGATCACCCTGGCTGGCGATCTCCTGATTGTGGATGGCTGAACGCAGAAAACGAATAACATCGCGGCGCGCGGTATCACCCGAGCGCATCGAATCCTTGAGGTCCTGTTGAAGCTTTTCCTGGAGTGTCATTTGTGTAGGTAAAACCAGCCTTTGGAGTATAGGATTGCCCCTCTCGGGGTGTCAAGGACGATCATGCCTCGGCAACCCCTGCCTTCGACACGAACAGGGAGCCAAGCCCCGGCGCGTCCTGCCGTGCCCCGGCCAGGCCGAGCAGGTGCCACACCGTCGCCTGGAGCGCGGTCACAACCGGCTTGCCCGTGCGGCGCTCCATCTCGTCGAGCACCGTCGCCGTCCTCATACCGGTGCAAGACACGAAGATACCGTCAGCATCCGGACGATCGGCCTGGTCAACGACGATGTCCATTATCTCTTCTGGGGGCAGATCCTCGATGCCTTCGATCTTGTTGAGCCCTGTCATGGCCGCGACCTGAAACCCGCTGTCCTCCAAGAAGTGACTCAGGTGCTCGTTGAGGGCATCGATGTGGGGAGACAGCACCGCAACTCGCTTCACTCCCATCTGCCGAAGAGCCACCACCATTGCAGTAGAGGTCGTCGTCGCCGGCAGACCGGTGGTCTGGGCCATCCGCGCCCCTATCTCGATGTCTCCGCCAACGCCCCTGACATAGCTGGCACTGGTGCATCCATAGCCCGTGGAAGACACACCTGAGGGAAGCAACTCCGCCGCGACCTGCGCAATATTGTGATTGAGTGCCAACTCAGCGACCCGCTCCACAGTAATCCCTTCCGGCCCGGGCTCACTGTCTCCGGGCACCGGACCTGCCATGTGCAGCGACACGCCCTCAGGCACAAAACGCTGCGTCTCCGCCAGGTCCTCCGGGGTAACAGCCCCCGGCCATACGATTCCTATTGCACGGCCTGCTATCATCACCGGCTCCTTTCGGTCCACATCCCAGTGTCCAATCGGATGTTTCGACAAGATCACCATGAACGGGATGGGCCTTTCCCCCGCTCACGCTGAGCCCGTCGAAGGGCCTCTTCCATCTCTAGAGCCGCACGGGGCTACCGTATAAACAGTCTGCGTTCCGTACTTGTCAGCACCTCGCAGCCGTCCTCAGTAACCACACTCGTCTCGCTGAAGGCCACACCGTACTCGCCCAACCGTCGGAACGCCACCGGATGGTGGAACACCATGCCAGGCTGCAGGACCGTGTGGTCCCCCAGCGTGATAAAAGCCGTACCGTCCGCCCATGTCGGAGGGAAGTTGCAACCGACTGCATAGCCGAACACCCCGTGGAACACCAGGCCCGGCCCTGCGAGATCCATGCCCTCCCAGCCGGCCCTCGCAACCTCGTCGGACGTTATTCCAGGGCGTATTGCCTCAATAACTTTGTCCAGTGCGGACAGGCAGGCGCCCGCCATGCGAATAACCCCCGCGTCCGGATCACCGATGGAGATCGTCCGCATCGTCGGGGCAGTGTAGCGCTGGTAGCTCGCGCCCACTTCAATCAGAATACTGTCGCCCTTGCGCAATGGCACCCGTTTGTGGGTCGAGTGGAGGATGCCGGAGCGCCTCCCGGACGTAACAATAGGCGACAGAGCCATGTACTCGCTCCCGCCCTGGATCAATGCGAAACTCGCAGCCGCCGCGATGTCGTTGTCGGTCTTACCCTCTCCAGCGGCCTCGATCGCGGCCGCCGACCCAAGATCGGTGATCGCAGCAGCCTTTCTCAGGTGCGCAATCTCCGCCGACGACTTCAAGATCCTTGCGGAGGGCACAAGCGCGGACCCATCTGCGAATTCGACTCCCGGCATCTGAGCGGCAAGAGAATCCTGGAATGCCACGGTGACCCCGATACTCTTCTTTTCGATAGCGATCCCGGCCTTGTCTAGCCCCTTGTCACGGAGCAGCGAAGCCAGGTACTGCTCGTGCGTAGCGCTCGCATCGAAGGTATGAACGTCGTCGATCCAGGTGTGCAGCAGCGCCGTCCCTGCCTCTGGCGGGTGGACGACCAGCGTTGGCTCGCCGTCCAGCGGCAGTATAATACACTCGCCGCCGTACATCGAAAAGGACTGCAGGCCACAAAGATACAGGACGTTGGAGGGCTCCTTCACCAGCAGTACATCCACCCGCGCGGCTCGCATCGCCTCGCGAACGCGCTCGACTCGCCCTCGATACTCCCCCACAGAAAACGCCAGCTCTTGACGAAGCCCGGACAAGATATCCAGGCTAACGGGGCCTCCGTCCAGACTGCTGTGCAGTGCTACGGGCATTGTCTCTTTCTCCTGTACTGGTGTTTGCCTAGAGCTGCTCCGTGGCAACCCTGACGGCGGACACGCTGCGATCGCGCCCGAGTATCTCAAGAGTCTCGAACAGCGGCGGCGCCACCTTCAATCCGGTCGTGGCGATCCTGATGGAGCCCAGAAGCTGTCCAACCTTGATCCCCAGCTCCTCGGCCAAAGCGCGCAGAGCCGTCTCTATCGACTCCGTGTCGAAGGCCGGGAGATCCTGCAACACCGCTAGTGCCCGATCGAGGGCAACCTTCGTATCGGGAACATCCATGCGCTTCTGGACCAGATCTTCAACCTCGTATCGGACCTGATCTGCGAAGAAAAACCGCACGAGGGGCGCAGCGTCGGCCAGCGTCTTGAGGCGCTCCTTGACCAGTGGCGCTATCTTCACGACAACCGCTCGGTCCGGTGACCCGGGGATGCCGTCAACCGGATAGCGTCCCCAGTACTCCAGCAGCGCATCCGCCAGATCCTCGTCACTCATCTCGCGGATGTAGTGGCCGTTCATCCAGGCCAGCTTTTCAGCATCGAACAGTGCGCCAGACCGAGACACGCGCTCCAGCGAAAAAGTTTTCGTGAGTTCCGCAGACGACATGATCTCGGTCTTATCGTCAAGAGACCAGCCCAGTAGGGTCAGGAAGTTCACCAGGGCCGGGGCGATGTAACCCTGTTCCCGATACTCCATGATCGACGTCGCGCCGTGGCGCTTGCTCAACTTTGACCGATCGGGGGCCAGGATCACAGGCAAGTGGGCAAACACTGGTGGCTCCCACCCAAGTGCCTTGTAGATCTGCAGGTGGCGCGGGGCGCTCGGCAGCCACTCCTCCGCCCGCAGCACGTGGGTTATCTCCATCAGGTGGTCGTCCACCACATTGGCCAAATGGTATGTCGGGAATCCATCGCCCTTGAGCATGACGAAGTCGTCCACCAGGCCATTTTCGAAGCTAACCTCACCGCGAACAATGTCATCGAGCCGGGTTTCTCCCTCCGAGGGCATGGCGAAACGCACGACAGATGGCAACTCTGCCACCTCTCGTTCCCGGCGCTCGTCCTCGGACAGGCTTTTGCACAGGCGGTCGTATCCAATCTGTCCCTTGTCGCGCTGCTGCTGATTCCGCATTTCCGACAACCGCTCGGGCGTACAGTAGCAGCGGTAGGCCGCGCCATTTTCGATGAGTGTAGCTATTACATCGTGGTAGCGATCGAGCCGTTCCGACTGGACATAGGGCGCATGGGGACCACCCACGTCGGGGCCTTCGTCCCATTCGATACCGAGCCACACCAGGGCATCGAGGAGTTCATCAATAGCGCCCTCAACCTTGCGACCCTGATCGGTGTCTTCCACACGAATTACGAAGGCGCCGCCGCTCCCACGAGCCAGCAGCCAGTCGTAAATAGCCGTCCTGATATTGCCAACATGAGGCCCGCCCGTCGGACTGGGCGCAAACCGAACCCGCACTCCATTACCCGTTCCAATAACCATGCAAAACCTCCGCCGCAATCTTACCACGACGCTGCACGCGCTTTAGGGGGGCGGAGGGGGTGCATCTAGAAACCGGGCACGCCGCGCAGGTGCAAACAGCGCCCTCGGGGTCTTTGGGGTCGTGGCGTTCGTTCCGACTGTGGTTCGATTTCACGAATCGACACCTCAAAACACTCCACATGCCCCGACCGAACTAAAGCCCCTGTGCGGCGAGGTGCATGGCTTCGATCGTGCTCTGGGGTCCGTGCCCATCGCCATAGGCTGTGGTCCACCCTCCATCCACCACCTGGTTCCTGACGACCATCGGGAATACCACATCGAACACGTCATTGGCGCCCGGCCGAAACGCGGCATGCGCGATCGCCGTGACATCGGTGGCGTCTACCGCGTCCTTAGAGAAATCGCCGATCAACCTGCTGGCGCAGCCCCTGGCAATCTCTCGGTCAAGGTCCGTTTGTTCATCCAAACAACGGAAGATGTAGAGCCCCATCCAGTGGGTATGCAGGAAGACAGGAAATCCGTCCTCTTCCCAATCACTTCTCAAAAATTAAAGCGCCGCCTCAAACCGCACATCGGCTTGCCGTCCCAGCTCGAGCAGCTTGCAGCACACCGCTGAGGTCAGCCACAGCTGGTTCGCATGATTGCCGGGAACCATCCAGGGTGGCGGGTTAAACTCAAGGATCCCCGGTGGTTCGTCCCAGTAGCCGCCAACATGCTGTGTTCGGCGGAGGAAATCCACAGTGCGATCGAGGGGGGCCGAGTCGGATGGGCACGTCCACAACAGCCATTGGAGGCCCTGCCAGGTTTGCGAGATAGTGGAAAGCACCCCCTCCATGTCGCCGTCACTGGCGAGGCCAGTGGCGTGGGCGGCCAAAGCCCCCATCAGCTCGGACCCATTGCGACGTACATACTCGAGTCCTCTCGCAAGCGCGTCTTCCGAAATTACATGGTCCATTGGAGATCCCTATTCACGTGGTACTGAGGGGTGTGCAAAGGGGCGGAGCCCCTCGCCGGGAGTGTGAGGGTGTCCCTCACAAATCAATTTATTCTTCTTTCTCTTATCCAGACAGGCGAATGCGAAATCCAGCCCTCACAAGTCAGCCAGGCCGTAGCGACTCCAAAAACTCGCGCAGATCTGCGTGCAGTTCCGACCCGAACTCCACAAGCTCCCCTGTAGCCGGGTGCTCGAATCTAAGCAAGCTTGCGTGGAGAAAGTGCCGTCCAAGGCGTGGATGAGCCTGGCCGTACACCGTGTCCCCTGCCAGTGGATGGCCTATGGATGCCATGTGAACCCGTATCTGGTGGGTCCGCCCGGTCTCCGGCCGAACGTCGAGCAGGGAAAACCCAGCATACTTCACGTCCACGGTGTATTCGGTCCGGGACGCCCGTCCCGAGGCGACGATGCCCATACGCTTGCGGTGTTTGGGGTGCCGTCCGATGGGCGCATCCACGACCGCCCTAGGCTGCCGTGGATGACCGTGCACCATTGCCGTATAACCCTTGGTAATGCTCCGGTCCTTGAACTGTGCCGACAGACCGGAATGGGCCAGGTCGTTCTTCGCCACTACCAGCAACCCGGAAGTGTCCTTGTCCAGACGGTGGACGATGCCAGGGCGTAACTCGCCACCGACACCCTCAAGGTCCGGGCAGTGCGCTAGCACGGCGTTGGCGAGGGTGTCGTCGTGGTGGCCGGGGGCTGGGTGCACGGTCATGCCCGCGGGTTTGTCGACTACCAGCAGATGGCGGTCTTCGTACACGACGTCGAGGGGTATCGCAGTGGCCACAATGTGGCTGGGCTCCGGCTCTGGAACCACCAGACTAACCAGCTCACCAGACTTCAGTACCCGGGATGGCCTGACTGTTTGGCCATCCACAGTGACATGCCCACTGGATATGAGCGCTTGCAACCTGGAACGGGAGAGGTCCTCGTAGCGCGTGGCCAAGAACGTGTCCAGCCGCTCTCCCGCAGCATCTACATCGAACGTAATGGGGTCGCCCACGGCTCGCTCCGGGCTCACTACGGGACGGGCTCGCCGGCGCCGTCCTCCTGCTTCGATTTCTCATCTCGGGCAAAGAAGGTGATCGCGATGAGCAATGTAATACCGGTCACAATGGCGGAGTCGGCGATATTGAATGTCGGCCATGGGCCAACGCCGAGAAAGTCGACCACCTTCCCAGCCCTCACTCTGTCTAGCAGGTTTCCCAGTGCCCCACCTAGTTGAAGCCCCATCGCCAACCTCAACAGCAGGCTTGGCATCGCGTGGCTCCGGTAGAAGTAGTAGATGAAACCGATGGCGCCGGCGGAGAAGATGATCAGCAAAAAGGTCTGGTTCTGGAATAGACCGAATGCGATCCCAGAGTTCGTACCGTGCGTGAAGCGAAAGAAGCCATCCTTCGGCCACGACTCCCGGAGCAGTAGGGTCTCCACCACTATATACTTCGTAAGCTGGTCCACGGCAAGTACGATGCCGACGACCACAAGAAGCACTCGATCTCTGTACCAGGACATGCGGTCCTCACCAGCCTGCTCGGGCACACCTTCGGTCCCTTCCACAGTCTCGGGAGTGGTCGAGTTGCTGTCATCGTCGACGGGATCAGTCGGTCTCTGAGAGATCATGTGTAACACCGGCCTGCAAATAGTGGCGTCGGGTATAATTGAAAGGGTCTCAACGGTGTATAAATCCGCTGCCCCTATAGCCAAATTAACACCCTCCAGTACGCGCTGCAAGTCCGAGTAGCTCAAGGATTACTCATTAAATTGCAGGACATCGACCAGGATGGGTCTCGCATTCCAGGCCTCAGCCCACGCCTCGAGTCCGTCATCCTCGAGCCAGTGGAATGCCCTTCCGCCACCCCTGTTTGATAGTGGCATTGCAAAAAATCAGGGACTTGACAAGTACGTAATAGCCATGTAGCCTTACATGTAAGCCATACAGATTGATCGGGAGGCGGCTAACATGAGCGAAGACAATGAGCCACGAAAAAAGCGACTTTCGGAAGGTATCGAGATTATCATAGACGAGGCCAAGTCGGCGGCCAGCCAGGCCCTCTCCGGCGCCGAAACGATGGGCGAGAGCCTCAAGGAGACGCTGCAGGGCGCCCTTTCAGCTCGAAACAACGTCGTCATGGTCCGGCTCAACAAAGAGAGCCTGATCAAGCTTGATGACCTGGTCGAGTCCGGGATCGTCAGCAGCCGCTCCGAGGCAGCAGCGTTCCTGATTGGCGAAGGCGTCAAGGCCCGCTCCGGGCTATACGATCGCATCTCCGAAAAGACCGCGCAGATTCGCAGGGCCAAAGAGGAACTGCGTGACCTGCTCGGCGGCGGTGACGTTGACGAAGACAGCCTTCCGGCGGCCACCTCGAAGGACGAGGCAGGCGACGACAAACCATAGATAGGCGGCATCCCCGACTATCCCTTATCCCTCAACCATCAAATCCTGCCCCGCGGTGCCCCCGTGGGGCTTTTGTATTTCAGGCCGGACTACGGCTTGCGAATGATATAATCGGCCCGCAATTCGCCCCTAAGGTGGTATGCGACATGACTCACTTTGTACTCCGATGCGGCAGGTGCGACCGACGCTACGCCGCCGACATGACTACCCTGGCGTGTGAGCATTGCGGTACTCCGCTGGACGTGGCCTACGACGCGTCCGCACCGAGATATTTGCGTGGTCGCCACGACATGCCTCTGCCACTGGCAGACCCTGCCTCTGCACTGACCCTCGGCGAGGGCGACACGCCTCTAGTTCCTCTGCCTGCAATTGCAACAGAGGTCGGCCTCGACCGGCTCCTGGGAAAGCTGGAGTTCGTGAACCCGACCGGGTCGTACAAGGACCGCGGGGCCGCCGTTATGATCGCTGTCGCCCGGGAGCAGGGGATCACAGAGATCGTCGAGGACTCCTCCGGCAACGCGGGCGCTGCGGTCTCCGCTTACGCGGCACGGTCCGGCATTAAGGCTCACATTTTCGCTCCGGCGACCGCGCCGGCGGCAAAGGTCGCCCAGATCAGAATCTACGGCGCGGAGGTCCACTCGATCGAGGGGTCCCGCGACGACACAGCCGACGCCGCAGTGGCCTACTCCAGGGACAATAAAATCGTGTACGCGTCCCATGCCTGGAGCCCGTACTTCCCGGAGGGCACCAAGAGCTTTGCGTACGAGGTCGTCGACCAGCTCGATGGTCTCCCGCCTGACCACGTGGTGTTCCCGGTGGGAAACGGTGGCCTGCTGCTCGGGGCCTACGCCGGATTCAGGGAACTGCTCGAGTGGGGCCACATCGGCGATATGCCCCGTCTGCATGCCGTGCAATCACAGAGCGTCATGCCCCTGGTGGAGGGCATGGCCGGCCGCGAGTGGGACTCGTCCACGGCTACGACGACCGTTGCGGGCGGGATTTCGGTCGTTGCGCCAGTCCGGGGCGCTCAGGTCATCGACACGCTCAGGGCCACTGGTGGCAGCGCTGTCGCGGTCCTCGACGAGGACATCCTCGGTATGCAACGACTACTGGCCTCGGGTGAAGGCGTATTCGCCGAGCCGACGTCGGCTGCCGCGTTCGCGGGCCTCAAGCTGCTGGTGTGGGACGGAGTAGTCGAACGGGGTGGCCTAACCGTGGTCGCGGTAACCGGGTTCGGGCTCAAGGACAAGCTGCCCGAGTAACTTGGATCTCGTCCGAATCGGTACGTGGCCGCACACGCTCATGATCGCCAAGACAGAACCCCGCCTCCCCAGACCCTTCGCTTCCGCTCAGGGTGACGTAGGCAAGCGCAACTTGCGGTTCCCTGATATTGAATCGGCCTAGTCGCTCGTGGCGTTGAATGCCTGCCTAAAGCCTTCGAGGGAACCCTGGAGGGTGGCTTCGCTGACGCAGAATGAGATGCGGAAATGGCCCGGCATGCCGAACCCTGCTCCAGGAACCACAAGTACCCTGTGTTGTTTGAGCTGGTCGACGAAGGCTACATCGTCCTCTATGGGCGACCTTGGGAACATGTAGAAGGCGCCATCGGGCCTGACTACGGAGTAGCCGATGTCGGTGAGGGCTGAGTACAGGAAGTCACGGCTGGACTCGTACTCGCCTACGTCTATCGTCACGTCCTGGAGACGGCCGATGATGTGCTGCATCAGGGCCGGGGCGTTCACGAACCCGAGGGTACGGTTGCAGAAGGTCAGGCCGTCCACGACATCCTCGCCATCGGGGTAATCCGGGCTCACGGCGATCATGCCGATTCGTTCGCCCGGCAGGGCCAGATCCTTGGAGTGGGACGTGGCAACGATGCTCCGCGGGTGGTGCGGGAATATCTGCGGGTACTCTGCGCCGTCGAACAGGAGCTTCCGGTAGGGCTCGTCGCTGACCAGTGATATTTCGGTGCCGAACTCGGCCTCTTTTGCCCGGATGACCTCGCCGATGCCTGCCAGAATTTCCGCGCTGTAGACGACGCCCGTGGGGTTGTTTGGGGAGTTGACCAGGACGATGCTGGTCTTTGGCGTGATGGCAGTCGCCAAAGCGTCGAGGTCCGGCAACCAGTTCTCGTCGGTGGGGGCAACGCGGCATGTGCCGCCTTGGTTGTCGGCGTAGAACATGTACTCGACGAAGTAGGGCGCGAAGATCACGACCTCGTCGCCGGGATCGAGCAGGGTCTTCATGATGACGTTGAGGGCACCGCCTGCCCCGCAGGTGAGCACGACGTGGTCGCCTGTGAACGACATGCCGGTCTCCTGGGCGAGCCCAGCAGCGACAGCGGCGCGAGCGTCGGGGTAGCCGGCGTTGGGCATGTAGCGGTGCATGCCTGTCTCAGAGCTGTTGGCTATGCGCCGCAACTCTTCGAAGAACTGCGGGGGTGGCTCCATGATGGGGTTGCCCAGAGACAGGTCGAAGACGTTGTCCTCGCCGAATTGCTGCTTTAAGGCGATGCCCTCTTCGAACATCTTGCGAATCCAGGAGCCTTGCTCCATGAATTCGTGTATTTTGCGTGCTACGGCCATCGGTCGTGCTCCTCGCGCGAGCGCAGCCCGCGGCAGGGCCAATCTAGCGCGGTCTGTGGAGGCGTGTCAAACGGTCCGGGGGACCGAGCGGGTCGGGATATGTGTTGCATCCTGTCGCATTTTGTCTCACTCGTGTGGTTTTGGTACGGGCGCCGTGAGACCGAGTGGGCTGGGATTGCGGTGTTCCTCGGGAATCTTCCCCATCGTACTTATAGCTCATTTGTACGTATTGCTAGGCGGCTTGGGAACAAATTGGAGCCTACCTGGTGGTAGGGCGAGTTATTGACACGGATGGGGTGCTCAGCTAGGCTGGAACCACCCCTTTTGCGGGCCCGTAGCTCAGTGGTAGAGCGGTCGGCTCATAACCGATTGGTCACAGGTTCGAACCCTGTCGGGCCCACCACCACATACCTGTCTAGCTATAAGTTTATTTCCTCTGACTCTCCAAAAAATGGCACTCCCCAGCCCTGCTGCCTGGCTCATCCAGGGAAACAACAGCCACACCGCCCCTTGGCCCCCTGGCCTATACTGCCCCTCACCATCGAGATGGGAGTTGCTCAGTAACGTTGGGAAAGAGGGAGTGAGCGTCGGGCCGTGCGACCGCCCAGCCGGTGGCTGTCGAGATCCGGTGCATTCCGTAGTGACTGTAGGAGGTTAGCTCCATGTTAGGCTTCATCATACGACGTACGCTCCTCGCATTTTTTACCGCCTGGGCTATCTCCATCATCGCATTTATTATCATCCAGGCGCCTCCCGGTGACTACATAGACGTGTATGTGAACAGTCTTATCGACACCAGAAGAGAAATGCCGGGTGACGAATTATTAAAAAAAACTCTGCGCCAGCAGTATGGGGCGGACCAGCCCATGTTAGTACAGTACGGCAAGTGGGCCTGGAATATTTTTCGTGGGGACTTCGGGACATCTCTACATCATAACCAGCCCGCTCGGGATGTCATCATGGAGAGACTCCTGATGACCATAATTCTGGCTGGCTCCACAGCGGTGTTCGCCTGGAGCCTATCCATCCCAATCGGCATCTACTCGGCGGTCCGACAGCACAGCGTAGGGGACTACACCTTCACATTCGTCGGGTTCTTGGGGCTGGCGGTTCCCGACTTCCTGCTCGCGCTCTGGTTACTTTGGATCACTTTCGTATATTTCCCTGACCACAGCATCGGCGGACTCTTCTCGCCTGAGTATATAGAGGCGTCGTGGAGCTTCAGCCGAGTTGTTGATCTGCTGTCACACCTGTGGATAGCGGTGATCGTGGTGGGGACGGCGGGCACGGCAGGTCTCATCAAGGTCATGAGAGCCAATCTGTTGGACGAGTTGCACAAGCCCTACGTTGTCACCGCCCGTGCGAAGGGCATGGCCGAGTGGAAGCTGATCTTGAAGTACCCGGTTCGGCTCGCGCTCAATCCGCTGGTGAGCACGCTGGGCTACCTGCTGCCGGTGCTCATGTCCGGCAGTATCATCGTCTCAGTGGTGCTGAGCCTGCCTACTGAAGGGCCGGTGCTACTGGCTGCCATTCTGAACGAAGACTTTTTTTAACCGCTAGCATTGTGCTTTTCCTAGGCATTCTGACCGTCACCGGGACCCTCATTTCGGACATCCTACTGGCATCCTGGACCCGCGAATAAGGGTGTCGTAGGGGCGTCGAGGGTCTACTAGGCTACGAACAGACACAGCTCTGCTGATGGACGCGAACAGTAAGCGAATCGAGTAGAGAAGTGTTGCCATAGGGAGTCACGCCGCCAGCAGCACCGCGAATCCGTGTTCCAGGTATGCTTCGACCCTCCCCCGTCTCCACCACGAACACGAAACGCCGTCAGCCTCTTGCCCACCGGGCGGAGGCTGATCGGCTGTTTGGGGCATAGCCAGACGAATCGCGATCGAGTTGGATGTATCGCGTGGTGTATGGTAGTCTTGACTACCCGGCCTGGGGGGCACCATAACGGCGTAACTTGCGGCGGAGCTGTTATAGGCGTAAAATGCGGTGCGTAAATTTGGAAATGTTTTAGGAGGAAGAGAAAATGGTATCCACTTTGAGGAGTAGCAAGACGCTTGCGTTGTCGTTGCTAGCTCTGGTGCTGTTGGTAGCCCTCGCGTGCTCGAGTGACGAGCCCGCGGCCACCACAGCAGCAGGCCCGTCGGCATCTGAGATTGCTGCCGCGGTCGCGGCGACCATACCGGAAGGCGTCAGTGCAAAAGAGATCGGAAGCATGATCGACTCGGCCATCGCGGCCAAGCCGGGCGTGTCGGCTGCAGAGCTTAGCGCAGCCATCGCCGCCTCGGCGGGTGGTCAGCTTACGAGCGCCGAGGTCAACTCGATCGTGACTGCGGCCCTGGCAGCCTTGCCTGCGCCACAGTTCGACTCCGCGCAGATCACGAGTCTGATTGCGGACGCGGTACCTGAGGGCACCTCCGCAGAGGAGATTGCAGCCCTGGTGTCGGCGGCCGTTGAAGCCGCCAGCGAGAAAGCACTGACCCGAGGCGAGATGGCAGAGGCAATCGCTGCCGCCCTGGCGGATCAGGCTGGCGAAGCTCTAACTGAGGAGCAGGTTGCGGCGATTGTGAGCGCCTCGGTCCAAGGGGCAGTTGACGCAGCGGAAGCTGCGTTGGCAGCAGCGACGAGCGCGTCGGAGGCCATTAAAGCATCGACAAGCTTTGGTTTCGACGCAAGCACGTACGCAAACAAAGGTAGTTTCCTATATACGGGCCCTGCGCCCACGACGTTCAGCGAGGCCCCAATGCTGGCCGCGCTCGTCAGGGCTGGCTCCATACCGCCCGTCGAGGACAGGCTGCCACTCGCCAAGGACGTATTCGTGGTGGCCCCCATCGAAGGCATCGGCGAGTACGGCGGCACCTGGCGCCGTGCGTTCACCGGCCCGAACGACGGG
>CAJWER010000043.1 GCA_913030785.1 uncultured Chloroflexota bacterium
CGACTGGTACCAGTCGTGCCAGCCGTGATAGCCGGAGAACAGGATGATTTCTTTCCCTGTGGCGCCTCGCGCTATCCTCGCTGCGGTCGCGCAAGCGTCGCCGCCGCCTTTGGAAAACTTCACCATCTCGGCGCTGGGGATCGTCTCGATCAGTAGGTTGGCCAGCTCGACCTCTTTGGGGCTGTTCACCGTAAAGATGCTGCCCCGGTCGATCTGCTCCTTCACCGCGTCATCGACCACGTCGTCGTGGTGCCCCAGAATAATGGCGCTGACGGCGTTAACCCAGTCGATGTACTCGTTGCCGTCCACGTCGACGAAGCGTGACCCCTTGGCCCGATCCGCGTACACTGGGCTGACGCCCTCGGCGAAGCCACTTGCCAGCCGGCTCCTGAGCTGTGTGTAGCCTGGGATGACCTTGCCGGCCTCCTTGTAAATCTCCATCGACTTCTTCACGCCCTTGTACTCGTACATCGCTATCTCCCTATTAGTAGTGGGGGCCCGAAATTGGCCCCGAACCGTTTCGCACTCTATCCTGCAAGGCCCAAGGTGTCAAAGAGACCCGAGAGCTTACCTCACTTCTCGCCGTGGAACGTCTTTACCTGGTGCCAGCCGCCCTTGTCGTCGATCTCGTGGTCGTCAACGCTCTGCTGCGGCACCCATCCGAGGACCTCGGTGGCATGAGAGGTGTTGCGCCACTTGTACTTGTTGTTGGAGATCGCGTCGAAGATATCGTAGCGCAGGGACATTGGGGCTGCGAGGCACTTGTTTACCATCGAGACGTAGTCTTTCTGCCCCAGCCAGCCGGAATAGTGGCGGCGAAGAGACGGTGCGTCCGGCTCGAGGACCGCGCCCAGCCGGATCACCAGGACGGACATGTCGGCGATGTCTGAGTAGTGGTGGCCGAGGGCCTCGCAGAAGACCTTGCAAGCGCCGTAAATGCTAACGGGCCGGGTAGGCCAGGTGGAGTCGACCATCGACCAGCCCCACTGGACCTTGTCGTAGTTGCCGGAGGCCATGTAGCCATATGGCGGGTCGCATTCGTAGCCGGTCATTGTGTCGCCGGTGCTGCCGAGGACGACGCGCTTGACGCCGTTGAGCCGCGCGGCCTCATAAACGTTGCGAGTGCCGATGATGCCGGCGTTCAGGTGATCGTCCCATGAGTCCGCATCCCCGGTGTAATTGGCCATGTGGACCACCATGTCGATGCCCTCGAAGGCTGGCAGCATCGCGTCGAAGTCGGCGATATCCGCCTGCGTCCAGGGGATCGAGTCGTCCATGTCCGCGGTCTTGGTGTGGGCGAAGTCGGCGGTCTTACTGCGGTTGAGAGCACTGAAGTCGTACTTGTCCTTGAGGTGCTTTACAGTCAATCCGCCCAGCAAGCCGCTGGCCCCAGTTACGAGTACCTTCGGCTTTGAGTCTGTCATGTATTTCTTTCTCCAATTTGGTGTGGTGGCTGCGACCGCTAGGGTAGGCGCTATGGACGAGCAATTCAAGGCCCGGCGACCTGCGGCACGGGCTAATCTCTTGACAGGCGAAAGCGTCGCTCGCTACGATATTTGTTGTGCTAATGAAAATGTACTTTCATCAAGAACGCGCCGTTGATTGTTGCATGCCAAACCAGGGCATCGAGATACCTCCTGGCCTTCTCGTCGCACGTAGGCGCGTGCGAGTGTAGACCGCCAGCAGACACACCACTCGAATCTTAGCCCTCCGAGAGCAGACCGCTTCGGGGGGCTTTTCCCGTGGGTATTTTTCTTGATGTCGCGCGCTGCACGGATTAACAACGGAAGGCCCCGAGGACCATCATCAGATGTCTGGATGACCGGCGGAGTCCAACTCCAGAAAAATATGCGAGAGGTATTTGATCAAAATAGAAGAGCAGCGGAAGAGAAGTATCGTCAAGGCCATCAGCTGGCGCCTCACCGCCACGGCTGCGACTATGTCAATCGTGTACATGTTCACGGGCGAGCTGGCTTTGATCGTCGGTGTAGGAGCGATCGGAATCAGCTCGAAGATGGCGCTGTATTACGGCCACGAGCGGCTGTGGTCGCAGATGTCCTGGGGGAGAGGGTAGATCGGACTGTCATCTTCATAGCCGGCTCGATAGCAGCCGATCCCGAATTGCACAGGTCCAAACCGGCAGTCGTGCTGGCCTACTTAGTGTGCCTACTTTCCATAACCTCCATGCGCGGAGAAGGGCGATCGACTCAATCGATAAGGGTACGCTCGCGGTCTTCCAAGGTATGATGCAGTCGACTGTGAACAATCGATTGGAACGTCCGATGTCCGCCGACATGCCTTCAGGGTGGACATCGGGAGAGGAAGATATGACCGGAGACAACGCGGAGGTAGTAATCATCGGTGCGGGGCTGGTTGGCGCGACCACCGCCTACTTCCTCGCCCGGCAAGGGATCAAGAGCGTGGTCGTAGAGCGGGACGCTATTGGCAGTCATGCCTCCGGGTTCTCCTATGCGGCCCTCGGCACCTATGACGAAGCTGGCATGACCGGCACCCACTTCGATGTGGCCTCCCACGGCATGCGTCTTCACGCCGAGCTGGCGGATGCCCTTCTGGAGGAGACCGGCGTCAACGTTGAGTTTCGCAAGCGTCCGTCCCTGGTGCTGGCTTTCGACGAAGAAGAGGCCGATGCGGCCAGGAATCCGCAAGGCTTTGATCTGGACCGTCGATCTTGGGAAGACAAGCAGGGATACTCGATGCGCTGGCTCGATCGGGATGAGACGCTGCGTATCGAGCCGAGGGTAGGACCGGAGGCCGTCGGAGCCGCCTACACCGAGGGCACGACTGACGTCAACGCCTATCGGCTCACTCTGGCGCTGGCAATGGCTGCCGAGAAGCGCGGCGCCGTCATGCGCCAGGGGAGCGTCACCGGACTCGTGCGTGAGGGCGGTCGAGTGCGAGGGCTGCTCGTCGATGGGACCGAGCTGAGCTGCGATAAGGTGGTCGTGGCGATGGGGCCGTGGAGTCAGGGCGCATCTGACTGGCTTGGCATACCCATCCAGATGCAGCCATGGAAGGGTCAGATCCTGCGGCTGCGCCTGCCCGGTCCGCCGATTCGCACCTCCGTGGCCGGCGGCGATCACTTTGCCTCTACCAAGCCTGATGGTTTGACATGGGTAGGCCCCACCTTCGAGGACGCCGGGCTCGACGAGAGCATCACGGACGAGGGCAGGAACGAGATCATGTCCGCCGTCCTCAGGAACATCCCGTCGCTGGCAGAAGGCGATCTCGTACTCCAGACCGCCTGCATCCGCCCACTGTCGGCAGACCGCAAATTGGTGCTGGGCAAGGCCCCTGGCCTCGAAGGCGCATACGTCGCCACCGGGGGAGGCCGCCTGGGCCTCATGATGGGCCCCGCAATGGCATGGCTAATGGCCGAACTGATAGCAAACGACACCACCAGCATTTCCCTAGCCGAGTTCGACCCGGGCCGTTTCACAGTATGAGGCGAAGTCGATATAGTCGATCTTGTGTCGTATGTGTCGCAATCGGTTCTAAAGAGGGTGTGCAGAGGGGCGCAGCCCCTTTGCCGGGTGTGTGAGGGTGCCCCTCACAAGATATTCCTTTTTTCTTTTTTGTCTTTGGGGGGTGGGGAAGTAGACAGGGAGACTTTTTGCCGCAGCCGGCCACACCTGAGTTCCCTCAAATGAACGAATTAATAAAATTCGAAGAGCGCCTCATAGGCGACGGCTACAAATACACTATCGGCGTCTCCGCGGTAGACCTGACAGGCACAGGTTCCCTGGACCTGGTGAGCACCGATACCGACGTCGGACTCTACTAGTATGAGAACGACGGCAACGGCAACTTTACGAAACACGTCGTCCACGAACGCTCCAACGAGTGGCTAGAGCGCCACGCCACCGCGACGCGCCATGTGCAAAGCCAGGTACGTGGGTCGGCGCGGCGGCCTTGTGCCCACTAACGTTGCTGCCATCGGACACAGCCTCGGCCAAGCGAATTTGCCCGTCTCCCTTCACCCTTGTTAAGGTGTACCGCATCCGGTCACCGTGGAACTGCGCCGGAGAATTCTAGGGGGTGACTGGGCCTTGAACGAAAAAATCTGCTATTCATCCGCAACCGAGTTGGCGGAGCGCATCCGCACCAGGGACCTCTCACCGGTCGAAGTAGTACGCGCCCATCTCGAGCGCATCGATGCCGTGAACCCCGCCCTCAATGCCATCGTGACGCCCGCGGAGGACGCTCTGGACCGTGCCAAAGAGGCGGAGGTGGCGCTGGCGAGAGGAGATGCTGTGGGGCCTCTGCACGGGGTGCCCTTCACGGCCAAAGACTCTTTGGATATCGCAGGCATGCGCACCACTCGCGGTTCGCGCCTGTTCTCCGACCATGTGCCCGACGCCGACGCGGTGGCGGCCGCACGGCTCAAGGACGCGGGCGCCATTTTCATGGGCCACACCAACGTGCCCGAGTTCGTCTTTTGGTTTGAGACGGACAACGAGGTCTTTGGACGCACGCAGAACCCCTGGAACCTGGACCGCACCCCCGGAGGTTCCAGCGGAGGGGAAGCGGCGGCCATAGCAGCGGGACTCTCGCCCCTCGGGATTGGGAGCGACGTGGGATGCTCGATCAGGTTGCCGGCGTCATACTGCGGCATTGTCGGCCTGAAGCCCACCCAGGGCCGCGTCCCGCTGACCGGGCACTGGCCCGAGGCACTATTGCGGTACATGCACGTGGGACCGATGGCCCGCACGGTTGGTGACATCGCAATGGCGCTCTCGATAATGTCAGGCCCGGACGGGCTGGACCCGTACGCGGTTCCAATCCCGGTAGAGAGGTTCGAGGACATCGATGGACCACCCCTGGGTCTGCGCGTGGGCTTTTGCACCGAAGGGCCCTTCGGACCAGTGGCCGCTGAGGTGCAGGACGCTGTGGCAGTGGCCGCATTGGCACTATCGGGGCTCGGCTGCACCGTGGAGCCGGTCTCCCTCGACGCCTGGGAAGAGCTGTCGGGGCAGGACATTTCGCTAACGATCTACAGCGCTGAGGTGACCCATTATCTGGAGCCCCTCATTGAGGGTCGAGAGGACCAGCTCTCGCCCGCGATCCGCGCCAGACTCAGCGGTCCTGGACCCACGGCTCGCGAGTACCAGCAGGCGCTTGCGGACTGCGAACGATTGCGTGCCGAGGTTGCCCGATACTTCACGGAGTACGACCTGCTGCTCTGCCCGATGGGCGTCGTTCCAGCTCATTGCCACAGGGTAGGGGAGCTGGACGTAGACGGAGAGCTTGTGCCGCCGCGGAATGCGTTGCGGGCCGCGGTGCCCTTTGATCTGACTGGCTCTCCTGCCATATCGATCCCCTTCGGCTGGAGTTCGGAGGGGCTGCCCATCGGTGTGCAGATAGTTGGCCGACACTTCGACGAGCGGTCCATCCTGAGGGCTGCTGCGGCGCTGGAGACCTCAAAGGGCGATGCGATGCGTCCGCCGTTGGGGCAATGGGTAGGGTTGTCGGAAAGGGGTGTGCAGAAGGGCGGAGCCCCTGTACTGGGAGTCTGAGGGTGTCCCTCAGACAATCTTTTTTTCAACTCTTATTGTCTGACGACGGGATGGGGGCCTGGGACTTCTCCCATTGAGATTATCCAGCGCCTCATGAGAAGTCATCCTAATTAAGCCGTATCCTCGGATCGAGGATGCCAAGCAAGATGTCTGAGAGCAGCGTCCCGATGACCGTCAGGGTGCCCAACAGCAGCACGATCGTGGCGGAGACGAATAGGTCCTCGGACTCCAGCGCTTGTAACAGGAGCGGCCCCTCGGTGGGCAGGCTGAGCACCACGGACACGATGACGCTGCCCGACATTAATGTAGGCAGCAGGTAGCCCAGTGTACTGACCAACGGGTTGAGCGCCAGCCTCACCGGGTACTTCAGTATCAGCTTCCACTCGGGGAGCCCCTTTGCCCGCGCTGTGGTCACGTACGGCTTGTTCAGTTCGTCCAGCAGGTTGGCCCTCATTACGCGAATCAGGGCGGCCGTTCCCGCGGTGCCGACCACGAAGGAGGCGATCCAGAGGTGGGAGAGCAGGTCTTTGACCCGTCCCCAGCTCCAGGGCGCCTCGATGTACTCGTTGGAAAATAAGCCGCCAATGCCCGCGTCGGGGAAGTAGACGAACATGATCCACATGAGCCACAGGGCCAGCAGGAAGTCGGGGACCGCAAGACCCATGAACCCAAGGAAAGTGAACGTGTAGTCCTCGATGCTGTGCTGTCGGACTGCCGAGTAGATGCCGATGGGAATGGAGATGCCCCAGGCGAACAGGGCGGTCGTGCCGGCCAGGATGACAGTCATCAATAATCGTTCAGTGACCAGCTCGGCAACCGGTTTCTGGAACTCCAGGGACTGGCCGAAGTCCAGCCGGACCATGTTCCAGGCCCATTTGGCGTACTGAATGTGGATTGGCTTGTCCAGGCCGTGCTGGGCACGGAGCGTGCGGGCTATGGTTTCTGAGAATACGCCGCCGGTCGCACCGCCTCCGCCGGGGGAGCCGCTGCCTTCGAGCAGGGCAGTGACGTAGGTGTCGATGTAGTCGCCGGGTGGGAGCTGGATCACGATGAAGGCGATGATCGACAGGGCCCATACGGTGAGGAGTGCCAGCATTGTGCGCCGGACGATGAAGTTTAGCATTGGTGAGCATTCCTTTCTGACCGAGCTTCAAGCCAGGAAGGCGAGTGCCGCAGCAGGGGTCGTGGATGGTTTATGGCAGCCCATCCAGTCCAAGCGTTCGCGGCGCCAGTGTATCATGACGCCGCTGACCGATCCTTTCTCGATCCAGGAGCATACCGATGGAACCACTGAAACTTGTTGCCTCAGGAGACATGGCGGGGGCGGGCGGGACGCCGGGAATGGTCCGGGCACAGGCCTTTTCCGGTGACGGGATATGGACAGGCACGGTCCGCGTGGCGCCTGGCACGGCCTCTGGCTGGCACCACCATGGCGACTACGAGACGTACGCCTACATCGTAGAGGGCCTGGCTCGTTTCGAATTCGGCCCCGGTGGGGACGACTGCGTTGAGGGCGGGGCGGGCGACTTCGTCCACATCCCTGCCCACACTGTGCACCGTGAGACCAATCCGGGCACCACGGAATCGGCGGTGGTGCTGTTTCGAGTAGGCGCCGGTGCGCCGGTCTTCAACGTCGATGGACCTGATCGGTAGAGGGTCCTGTGCTATTTAGTATGCTACTGTATTCGACGAAATCAAAACAGACAAAAGTGGCATTTTTAGCAACCAGAAAACTGTGGTAGGGTTGGGCGATGGACTCCCTTGATAATGGATCGGCCGTTCGCCGGGCATTGACTGACACAACGACCGGGATCAAGACAGTTCGATTTTGGTTTGTTCAACTGTTGCTAGCCGGGATTGTAAGCACGGTAGCTAGCTCTACCTCGGTTCCTACTTGGGTCCCCGAGTCTTTGGAGGAGTATCCATATATTTCATTTGTACTAGGGGTGCTCGCTCTTGCGTTGGTTGTTTTTATCGGCAACCTGATGCTTGCTCCATTTCGACAGCACGATGAGACAAGGCGGCAGCTCTATGCGACCTCTCAAGAACAGACCCCGACTGAAAAGGCGATTCTTCTCTTGGCACAAATTGTTGTTGGGCAACGTGTCGAGAGCCGTCCTATCGTAGATTTCCCTGCAGAGAACACCCAGCTATCTGGACTATTTATTAGCCGAATTCATGTTTGACCCTAGCGGTACTCTTTCCGGTTCGTCATTTAATGTTTCAAGTGTTAGTAAAACGAGAACGGGCGAAGTGACCATAGTTTGGGCGCAGGAATGCGCCAATGCCGACTATCATACCTCTGTCACACCTACGGATGGGCGCTACGAGATAGCGAATAGGACCGTTGGGAGTCTCAGTCTGAGAACATTTGATTACGAAGGCAATCGGAAGAGCATTGAACTCGACGTTTTTGCAATAGGTGGCACTTAGGCAGCACTCCTAGGTTGCCACGACCTCGCCGGCTCGGATTGTGAGGGTGGGCTCCAGGATGGGGCCGTGGCGTCCGCCGTTTTCTGAGTTCGCCAGGAGAATCGGTTCTGGGCTGTTGCTCAGGACCGTCAGGTCTGCGCAGGCTCCTGGGGCCAGCGTTCCGATCTCACCGTCCAGGCCCAGGACTTTGGCTGGACCAATGGTGGAGCTCTTGAAGGCCTCGGCCTCCGGCATACCGACAGATATGATGCGAGCCAGGGTGCCGGGCATGTCGTGGGGCGGGTTGTATCCGCGGTGGCGGTTGTGGACGTCGGTGGAGACCGTGTCGGAGAGGAATCCATCTTTGATGGCGGCCTCTGCAACTCCGAGGTCGGGGCCGCCTATGCCGAAGCCGGTGTCGAACAGGATGCCTCGCTCTCGCGCCTCCCAGACGCTGTCGACGATCCGGCCGTCGGACACGATGCTCTCGGCATCGTTCTGGAAGCAGTATGTAAAGATGTCGCCGGGCCTGAGCATCGCTAGCTGTTCGGCGAGTGGCCAGTCGGAGGGCTCGCGCCGCAGACCGTAGATAATCGGCTTGCCGGTGCGCTCGGCGATCTCTACGGAGCGTCGCATGATCTCTCGCGGGTCGTTGTCCCCGGTGGCCTTTGCCGTCAGCAGAATGGCAACCCCCCAGATCAGGTCGCCGCCGTCCTCCATGGCCGCGACACACCTGTCCACGTCCACCTCCTCCAGGTGGATGACGCATCCACGGTCCAGGTACTCACCGAGGACCGAGGCGCTCATGGCCAACTTTATGCGTGTCTTGGCCCGGCCAATGATCTCGTCACGGTAGTAAGTCCAGGTTGCCGACCCGGCGTCGCCCTGGGAGAGCACGGTCGTTGAGCCACGGGCCAGCATGTTGGTGTCGGCGTCGACCGCGAACCGCCATGTTTCGGGTCCGGGGTGGGCGTGGAGGTCTACGAGACCGGGCAGCAGCGTGCCATCTGGGAAATTGAGTTTCTGCTTCGCCGGGCCGGAAACGTCGGGACCGGAGGCGACGATACGGTCTCCGCGCACCGCGACAGCGCCAGGGCCGTCGAGGCCGGTGTCTGCGCAAAAGACTCTGCCGGCGCGAATGATCAGGTCGGGCTGCTGGTCGGCCATGTGGCGTCTCCGTTGGCGGTCAGTTTGTGTCTGGCCGCAATGATATCACCCTCGAGGACCAGATCATTTGCCGTGGCCCCTCGACCGACCTACCATGGACGGAATCACCTGCGAGGCCGTAGGGAAAGGGAGGCCGCGACATCAAACGAACTGGTTTCATGCTCAAGGTACGAGAGGACATGCTGGACGAGTACAAGAAACATCACGAGGCGGTTTGGCCGGAGATGCTGGAGGCCCTATCGCGAACCGGATGGCACAACTACTCGCTGTTCATGGCAGGTGACGGCCTGATGTTCGGCTACTTCGAGGCGGAGGAGAGCCTGGAGGTGTCGTTAGCGGGCATGGAGGACGAGGATGTGAACGGGCGCTGGCAGGAGATGATGGCACCCTATTTCGAGGTGCCGCCGGGAGCGCTTCCCGATCAGTCAATGCTTGAGCTACAGCACGTGTTTTTCGCGGAGTGAGCGGGTTGAATTTGCGGCGCGCCCCCCCCGGAAGTCAAGGGAGAGGGTGGGGGAAAGTGTCGCATTCTGTCTCATTTCAGTGATTTGGAAGAGGGCGTGTTGTTGTTGGGCATCAACCTATATTAGCACACATGTGCTGTATTGAAAAGGTCCATGTACCTGCATAGGAGACGTGAATAGGCCGTACTTGGATTTTGGGGCGTTGGACCACCTGAAGGTGATTTGTTCACGATCTCTCGGGAGGGCGGGTCACAGACGCGCCCCTACGCGATCATGGGTACCCCTTACGGCGTAATCGGTGGCTGTGATTGGCAGGCTACTCGCCGGCCCAGCGGTGGGGTAGGGTGCGGATGGTGGTGAAGCCGAGGTCGTCGCAAAGGCTTTCGTAGTCGGCGCGGTGTGCGCCTCTCCACTCGAGGTCTTCGAGGGACTCGGTGAGGGGTACGTCGAAGCGCAGGGTGGCCAGATCCTTATATAGGGTTGCCTCGGTTCTGTGCTCTTTTAGTGACGCGGCCATGGTCTTTGCTCCGCGAGGGCTGGCGTCCCATAGCAGGGCGTTGTCGGGGATGTTTTCGAGGTGGCCGTAGCGCTCTAGAATTATCGCTGTGGACTTGGCGCCCCAGCGTGGCACGCCCGGGATGCCGTCGGCGGCGTCGCCGACGAGGCCGAGGTAGTCGGGGATGGATTCGGGTGCGACCCCGAACTTTTCGACAACCGCGGCGGTGTCGTATGTGATGCCCCGCCGACGGTCGAGGCACACGACCTCCGGGTCTCGCACCAGCTGCATCATGTCCTTGTCCGGCGAGCAGATCACGACCTGGTCCACATTCGGGTCTGCGCCCCATCTGATAGCCGCTGTACCGATGGCGTCGTCGGCCTCGAATTCGATCATTGGCCATACCACGACACCGACCGCCGCGGCTGCTTGCTCTGCCAGGTCGAACTGGCAGGCCAACTCTTCGGGTACCCTTTCGCCGGTCTTGTAGCCGTCGAACATGTCGTTGCGAAATGACTCGACGACGTGATCGAAGGCGCATGCGACGTGGGTGACGCTGTCCTCGCGGAGAAGGGCTAGCAGGGTCGCGACCAGGCCGCGGACGGCGCTTACGGGCTGGCCGTCACGGGTTGAGGAGGGCGGGACGCCGTAGTGGGCGCGGTAGAGCTCGTAGGTGCCGTCGACGAGGTGGACTTTCATAGGGGTCTCCTCATTTGAGGCGAGGTTCTTCCACAGGGCAATGGTCCCCGTGCGCAGCCATCTTACAACAGCTTGCTGGAGGGCCACGAAAATCCCGTTCAGCCGACTGGCGATCCCTCTTTCCAAAGAGGGAAAAAAGGAGTTTAGATGTGAGTGGCACCCTCACACACCCGGCAAAGGGCTCCGCCCTCTGCACACCCCCAGTTTGACCGGCCTGCTAGACGCTCCAGCGTCTGCCTCGGTGGGCTACGACCTTGTCGTCGAGGGTTGCGCCTGTGCCTGGGTCGGTGGGGAGCATGAGGCGGCCGGCGTGGACGTGTTCGGGTGGCGTGGTCACTTCGGAGCGCCAGGGGACCTGGTTTGCGGCGTATTCCAGGGGCAATGCATTTGGGGTGGCTGCTGTAACGTGAGCGCCTGCTAGTTGGGATAGCGGGCCGCTGGGACCGTGTAGTGAGACGCGGCCGCCTGCCCGGGTGGCCGCGATTGCGGAGCGGTGGGTCTCGGTTGCGCCTCCGCAGACTTTGACGTCGGGCATGGCTATTATGGACGCTCCAGACTCGACGAGTCGCTTGAAGAATTCTTTCCCGTAGCCGTCTTCGCCGCCTGCTGTCGGAATGTCTACTTGCGATGCCACCCTGGCGAGGCCGTTGAGGTCTGTTATGGGCTGCAGTGGCTCCTCGAACCAGCCGACGCAATGCTCGGCGAGCATCTTGGCGATCTCCGGTGCGGTCTGCTCGTCGAAGCGGCTGTGACAATCGACCAGAACCTCGATGTCCGGGCCGACCGCACGTCGTACCTCTGCCACTTGATCCAGGCCGTATTGGGCTGCATCGATTGTGTTGTCTTTGAGTGGACTTGCAGGCAAATAGTCGAAGGCGGCGCATTTTACGATCGTGAAGCCGTCGTCGACTGCCAGGGCTGAAGCGCGGGCGAAGTGGTGGGGGTTGCGTCCGCGCAGGGCGGAGTGATTGACGTTGGCATAGAGCGCGACACTATCGGTCCCCTCGCTCCCCAGTGCCTCGGACAGGCTGACGCCTTTGTGGAGGCAGTCGAATTCGAAGATGGCGCTCCGGACGGAGCTGATTATGCAGGCCAGGGTGAAGTCGGTCTGAAGAGTGGCCGTGTCTAGCCCGAGCAGATTTTCGACCGCGGTATCGTCGGGGATTTCGACCCCTGATAGCGACTTGACCATGTCGGCCAGGGTGCTGTAATACCCTGCATCTGTTCGAGACCGGCCGAGCTCGATCGTGGCCGTGACTCCCTGGTCGTCGCGAAATGTCGCGAAGGCCCAGGTCATGTGGTCTGTGACCGGTATCTCGGTGATTTCTATTCCAGGGACAAGCATGGCGGTTGAGTTCGGCTATCAGGCGATTTAAACGTTGGACCATGTAGGCTATCTCAAGATTGAAGAGCGTGCCTTTGCCCGCCCTCCCACCCTCAGGTTGTTCTTGATGTGGGGGCACATCCCCCATGCCCCTTGCCAGAGGGGTTCCCCTCTGGACTCCAATTTCCAGAGATCAAATAGACTCTAGGTCAGCTGGCGCCAGTCGTCTTCGAGCTGCTCGAAACGACGGTAAATCTCCTGGACGACGCTGTCTGCGATGGGCAGCTGATTTTCGACCATTTCGATGTTGGACCGGACGTGTGCCGGGTTGTGGCTGCCGACGATTGCAACGT
Organism: uncultured Chloroflexota bacterium; assembly: GCA_913030785.1. Classification (GTDB taxonomy): domain Bacteria; phylum Chloroflexota; class Dehalococcoidia; order Lucifugimonadales; family CAJWER01; genus CAJWER01. The sequence goes on from CAJWER010000043.1 coordinate 12,450, forward strand.
CTACATTGGGGTGAGCCAGCGTGAATCCCATTGTGAGCATATAGGGGTCGCCGGGCTCGTCGCCGATGGGTCCAAGCTCGCGCATGATTTCTGACCGCCGGTGGTATTCGTCTCCGTAGGCGTACGGGCTACTTGTTTTGCCCCAGACACCATTGGCCACGGGCCGCTTGATGATGGTTCCCATCTCCTTCTCGCCGGCGAGAGAGAGGAGGTTCTTCGTATGTCCGTGCTGCTCGACCAGGTTGTAGCTGGTCTGCAGGGTATCGAAGTGGCCGGACTCCACTGCCCATCGAGCGGCCTCGTTGTCGCCGCTGTGTCCGATAAATCTTGTCTTGCCGGCGTCACGCGCCCTCTGGAGCGCCTCGATCACGTCGCCCTGTTCGAGCACCTCTAGCGGGCAGGAGTGGAGCTGGACCAGATCTATGTGGTCCGTTTGAAGCCTCTTGAGGCTGCGGTCGATGCTCTGCTCGATGGTTTCGACGCTCCAGGCCCGGCCGGTAGCGCTGCCGGTGACGTGGCCGCACTTGGTTGCCAGGAAGTATTCGTCTCGGCGGTGGGCGACGGTCTTGCCCATCATCTCTTCTGTTTCGCCGTAGCAGGCGGAGGTGTCGAGGAAATTGATGCCGCCGTCGAGGGCGGCGTTCAGGATGCGGCCGGCTGCTTCGACATCGCTTTGGGAGTCGTCGTGGCGAGGGATTTCGGCGAGGCCCAGCCCTAGGCGGGTGACTTCCATACCTGTTTTGCCTAGCGTTCGTTTTTCCAAGGTAATGCTCCTGTGAATGTTGTGTAGGCTTCGTCAAGAGCGAATAAGGAACGAACGCTATCCGGCGGACAGAGCTTCGGCGAGCCTCTCTGCCAACACGATATCTTCATTCTCGTTCAATGTATTGACCACCACCGTTATCGTGTCATCGCCTTTTGTGCCGACCCAGATTCGGGGATTCCCCGCGTCCATCTTGGCTCTTATGTCTTCCGCCGAGAAGCTGTTTATGTTTTTGTCGATGATGACGTGGAGCATGTACGGTACGTAATGAGGAATCTCCACTCGTTCGGTCAGTACTCCCGGGATCCCTTTGACTCGCTTCACGATGTTGTCGAAGCGCTGCTCGTAGGTCAGAATACGGTCTTCGTGGTTCATCGTGAACCAATCATCGACGGCCGTCACCACGCCCACGATCTCCTGTCTGTCCACCTTCATCGCACGGCCGACCGCATGGCTCCCGTCATAGTGGAAGGCCACGAAAGACTGGGCCGCTACGGATTCAATTAGCTCTCTGTTGCCGCATACAAATCCTGAAGAGTGGGGAGCGCCCATGTACTTGGCGCCAAATACGACCAAATCCGCCGACTGCGCGTTCTCTCGCATGTACTCGAGAGGGTATATCTGGGAACAGGCGTCTGCGATCGCCGACACGCCGTTGGCGCGCGCGATCTCGACCGTCCTAGCCAGAGGGACGATCGCGTCGTCCAGAGGCGGCTGAATCCAGAACGCCACTGCTGCGGTTCTTGGCCCGATGGCAGCCTCAAGCTCCGCTTCGCTCGTGCCCTGGTCATCGCCGACCTCGACCAGTTTCGCTCCGGTCAGGGTGAAGCAGCGATCAAACATGTAACGGTTGCGTTTCTGGATCAGCACCTCGTTTCTTAGGCCGGTCGTATCCGGTAGCTGAAGAATACGGTCCTGATCACGGCCCGCCATACATGCAGCGACGCTCAATGCCTGGGCGGCAGCCGCGCCTGAGGTGACATACGCTGCCTCGACACCGAGCCGGTCGGCGATAAAATCACCGGACCTGGCCAGGAGCTCGGTCATCTCGACGTGGTACTCGCTGGCATCGTTCATGGCTGCTTGCACCGAAGGCGTTGGGGTCCAGCCGCCAAGTTCTGTGGCGACACCCCACGCGTTGATAACTGGTCGCACGCCGAGCTTAGTGTACACGTCTGTTTTGATCATGGAGTTTCCTTTATCCCGCCGACTTGGTAAATCGCTACTCGTCGCGAGTCCAGTTTGACATCTCTTCGCGCAGCGCGGGGTCGAGGCCCATCTCCAGGGCGGCGATGGCGTTGTCGATGTGGTCGGTGGTTCGGGTGCCGATGATGACGGATGTCACGGCGGTGTGGGTCATGGCCCAAGCCATTGCTAGTCTGAGGGATGGAACGCCTATCTCGGCGGCTTTCTCGTTCAAGAGATCTAGCAGGCGGAAGTTGAGGTCGGAGAAGTAGACGTCGGCGTGGGCCGGTGAGATGTGGTACCGGCTGCCCGCGGGCCAGGTGAGGGGGTCACGCCCGTACTTGCCCGTGAGGAAGCCTGCTGCCAGGGGGCTATAGCTGGATATGGCGATCTGTTCCTCCTGGCACAGGGGGAAGACCTCCTGCTCGTCGTCAGGGGCGGCGAGGCTGTAGGGCGGCTGTATGATCTCCCAACGGGCCAGCCCATGCTTCTTGCTGGCCTCCAGGGACTGTCTTAGCTGGTCGGCGGTCTGGTTACTGCACCCGATGATTGTGGTGCGTCCCGCATCGACCTCTTCAGACATGGCCACCATGGTCTCGTCTATCGGGACCGAGGCGTCGGGGCTGTGAAGCTTGTAGATGTCGACGCTATCGACCCCAAGTCGATCGAGGCTTCCGGCGAGGGCGTTGGAGATGTTCTCGGGATCGCCGCCGGTGTCTACCTTGGTGCACAAAGTGACCTCGTCGCGGCAACCTCGGGAACGCATCCATCGTCCGATGATCTTCTCCGACGAGTACATCTCGCCGGTGACCTCACGCTCGTCCGATACACCGTACCGTGTCTTGCGTCCCTCCCGGGACTGGCCGCCGCCATAGGTGTCCCCGGTGTCGAAGAAGGTGATTCCCTTCTCCAGGGCGTAGTCCATGATGCGGTAGGACGCCTCCTCGTCGATCTCCCGCCCCCAGCTGCCGCCGCCTAGCCCGATGGGGCTAATGGTGATATCTGTGCGTCCGACGGTTCTCTGCTCCATGTGCACGCTCCTGGCGACGACTAGTGGGGTTCGCGTTCGTGCAAGGTTAGCGGACGGTGTTGGTGGCGTCCAGTGGGGTTGTACATCCCGGGCAGGCACGCTTTGGGCCGGGCGGCTTACGAGGGGGCTGTAAAAGAGCGCGGAGGGTAGGATTTGGTGAAGGCGGGCCGCAGGTCGGTGGGCTATGTTACCTGCAGGGTTGGGGACCTGAGGGGTTCAGCGATCTGAGTCTCGTCGAGGGGGATTGCGTCCTTCTGGTAGATCTGGATGCGGAAGGAGGCGTAGTCGGGGATGAACAGGCGCCCTAAGGCGTCTACACGGACCGACCTAGGGCTCCGCAGTCGCTTCTGGGGCTCGACGCTGGTCATGGTACGCAGGCGCAAGGGTCTGGCGTTGGCAAGCAGGTATTTTCGCCCTGAGAGAGACAGGCTGGCGTCGCCGATGAACTGCTCGACGTACCTTCCGTCGGGCGCGAAGAGCTGGACGCGGTTGTTGCCTGTGTCGGCGACGTAGATATCCCCGTCCGAGTCGACGGCGATGCCGGAGGGCCGCCGGAACTCCCC
>CAJWER010000044.1 GCA_913030785.1 uncultured Chloroflexota bacterium
GAAGTTGCGCTCGGTGTCCCGAACGACGCGCGCTACCAACTGCGCCACACCCCGATAGGGTCAATTGTAGCCGCGCAGAGTCTGAGAGGCAAGCGTGGAACCGGCTCGTGTGTAGTTGCTACAGCCCCCAACTTTGGTCGACGGTATGCAGAGTGTGGGACACATCCTTGGCGGCATCCAGCACCTTGTCGAATACCTCGTCGTGGATTGGGCGAGCAGCCCACTCTCGCCGCTCTGATTCCGAGCTCCAGAACGAAACCGCCTCCAACGTGTATGCCGGCATGAGTCCTCCCAGGGCCTCAAGTTCTGTGGGTTCGTATGGACGGACTACTGCGGCCGCCAGGAAGCCGGGCTGCTCGGACATGGCGGGGAGCCATCCGTCTCGGACCGCGGAATCGAGTTCCAATTCTCGCCCTTTCTTCGGTATCAGGTACACGCTTAGTGAAATCATGACTGTTCCTCCTCAAGATCAGACTGTCAGATCTGTGGTTCCCCATCGACAGAACCAACGTCAGGGTGCGTTCGAGACACAGCGTAGATCCACCCTAGCCTCAGCCCCTGATCGGGTTGTAGGGCCGATTCGTTAGGAAAACATAGCAGAACATGCGTGGCGGCAGGTCGAGGATCTGGGTGTGTGAGCATGCCAGCCGATTCCGGCAATAGAATATGCGAAATCTACTTCCTGTATCCATCCTCATGAATTTGAATAGCTCAAATCAAACGTCAACCATGACGAAAAAGTAGTGAAATCGGCTTCATCTTGACAAGTACCAGCCAAATCTCTTAAGTTTGGAATTGTCCAAATGGACATTTCGAAGTCGACAACTCGTCTCAGCATAGCTACTAGAGATAGTATGACGGGTGATCCAGAGGAGGTTCAGATGCTTCCAAATGTAACACTAAAGGCAGTTTCGCGGGACGATGTGGACAACGTCGGCTGGTGGCTCGAAGACGATGACGTCTCGTCGCGCTGGTTCGGACACTACGGTTGCGGTGATCCCGTGCATCGCGGTTACGATCCCCAGCACATGCTGGAGTCCAGCGACTGGGAGTGGCAGAGCGTTTTCGACGATCCCCATCGCCTCATCTTTTCGATTTACAACGAAATTGAAGAGCACGTCGGCGAAACTCAGGTGTTACTAGACGGCTCGGGCGGCGCCGAGTTCTCCCTGCTCATTGGCCGCAAGGACCTGTGGCACCACGGCTATGGCACGTCCACCGTGCTTGCGCTGCTGGAACGGGTGTTTACTACCCTCCAGGTGGAGCGGGCGTGGGTAGCTATTCCAGAAGACAATGAGCCCGCGCTTGGCCTTTTCGAGAAGCTAGGCTTCGCAAGGGAAGGGACGCGCGATCTTTGCACGAATGAAGACGGATCTGAGTTGCGTGCCTGCGTTCTTGCAACGGATGCTTTGTCCTACAAGTTCCTCCGCCCGACGGAGGAGCTTGTGAGGGAGACGTTAGGTGTGCTCTCGGTTACTGGCCTCCCCGGTAGTGGGTCCGAGACTATCGGTGCAGAGATTGCACGGCTCCTTGGGTGCCGGTTTGCGAACGAGCAGATGGTCGATCTGATCGCCGAACGCATCAATTGCAGCCCAAAGGAAATTGAGGGTTTCGAGGCAAGTCACCGCTCCATCTGGAGTAGGATGCTCAATGCTCTCGTCGTGCCTATGGAATTGTCCGCCGCCTATGATGCCGGGTACCATCTGTTCCGGCCTGACCTCGAGGATGGGGCTCTGGAAGGACAGCTCAACAAGGATAACTACCTGAAGGCGATTGCTGGCGTGGTCAAGGCACAGTGCGCCGACGGGCACGTGGTAATACACGGCCTTGGTGGCCACGTCCACATGCCGGAGTCGGCTGACGCGGTCAACGTGCATGTTTCGTCGTCGCCAGAGTCCAGAGCGTCGCGAATTGCGTCACAGCTAGGGCTCACCGTGGAGGAAGCCAAGGACTGGCTGAAGGACGCAGACAAAAACGCTCGAGCCGAGGCCAAATACTTGCACGGTGTTGACCTCGATTCGGTGAACCGGTTCGACATCACCGTTAATGCGGACCGTATATCCGCCGAGACCGTGGCGCAGATAGTTCTGGGGGCACTGCAGACTAAGAGCGAGGCCAAGCAATCCGACCGAGCCCGTACCGCAAGGGAGATGGCTGTCTAGTTAGCTTCACTCGACGGGTTTCGGAGCCAGACCGAATAGAAAAGGGGCCTGCCACATGGCAGGCCCCTTGCTTTTGACTTCATCTGCTGGTTGTCAGCGGTGCACGTCGAGGAGTCTACGCCTATCCATGCCTTGGCACGGGCCACAACGGGCTCGATGAACGAGGTCTTTGCCACCGTGAGCTGCCCTGTCGTCGCCGATACTCTCCGCGAGATTTCGCTTGATAGCCTCGTACTCCCTGACCGTCTCAGGGTGAGCCCGCAGGTAGTCCCTGAACAGTAGATGGTCAATCCAGAAGTCGGTCGTCGTCTCTACCACATGCAGGTGATGTGTAGCCGAATCAATTGCGTACGAACGCAATCATTGACGCGCGGGCCTGATAGGACGTACCGTTTCAAGGGCCCGAGCCGACCGTGATGGAGTAGAGCCTTGTTGACCAAGCCCCTGTTCACTGAGGTCCCTCACGTACCCCAGGACATAGTCTCCACCTACCAGGTGGAGAGACAGATCTCAGAAAAGATCTGTGCTCCCCTGGAGATTGAGGACTATGGGCTGCAGGCGATGAACGACGCCAGTCCAGCGAAATGGCATCTTGGCCACGTCACCTGGTTCTGCGAGACGTTCCTGCTTAAGTCGATGTCAGAGGGTTACAGCCCGGTCAACCCGGTTTATGAGTACCTGTTCAACTCCTACTATGACGGCGTAGGCCCGCAATGGACCCGCGCCTACCGAGCTCACCTATCCAGTCCCACTGTCGCTGAGGTCTATGACTTTAGCACGATGGTGGATCGTGGCATGCTCGATCTAGTGGAGGAGACCGGACCGGAGGGGCTGCCTTTTCTGGGAGCGCTGGTGACAATGGGACTGAACCACGAACAACAGCACCAGGAACTGCTGGTTACCGACATCAAGTACAACCTCTCGGTTAATTCAATGCGACCCGCCTATCACGACACCGAAATACCTGAATCGTCGTCCTGGGCGCCACTGAAATGGTTGCCCTTCGAAGGCGTCGTCGTCTGGACCGGCCACGACCGGCAAGGTTTTGCATTCGACAACGAGTGGCCGCGCCACCAAACCTTCGTTGCGCCTTTCAAGCTGGCATTCCGGCTTACAACGAATGGCGAGTTCATAGAATTCATTGATGTAGGTGGTTACGATAGGTCAGATCTGTGGCTCTCTGAAGGCTGGAAGACGGCCAAGAAGGAAGGCTGGGGCGTCCCTTATACTGGGAGCGTTTGGACGGGGAGTGGTGGTTTCAGACGATGTCGGGCATGAGGAAGGTCGATGAGCACGGACCGGTTGCGCACGTCAGCTACTACGAGGCAGACGCATTCGCACGCTGGTCCGAAAAGCGACTGGCAACCGAGCACGAGTGGGAGCACGCCGCCATCCCAGAACCGATAACAGGAAATTTCCTTGAGTCGGGTCTCTACCATTCTGTGTCGGCACCCGTTGGCAGTAATGGTCTCCAGCAGATGTTCGGCGATTTGTGGGAATGGACTCAGAGTCCGTACGCCCCTTACCCGGGGTACCGACCCGTTGAAGGTACACTGGGAGAGTACAACGTCAAGTTCATGGTGAACCAGATGGTGCTTCGGGGCGGCTCGTGTGCCACCCCTGGCCACCATATAAGGCCCAGCTACCGTAACTTCTTTCCACCAGACGCTCGCTGGCAGTTCTCCGGTATCCATCTGGCAGACGAGCTTTGACGGGCCCGGAAGGTCAGCCGATCCCGCTCAACGGTCCCGTAGCCGTCCCTCCAAAAGATGAGGGCAAGCCTGGGAGTGTGTTGGACGCCGTCGAGGGTGGACCCTTGGCAGGTGCGGTATCCGGCATCGTTCAAGGGCTCACAGCGAAGCAAAAAAAGATCTCGCCAAGGTACTTCTACGACTCCGCGGGTTCATCTCTGTTCGAGCGGATCACGCAGCTACCGGAATACTACCTGACACGCTCTGAGAACGCGGTTGTAGAGCGGACGGTGGACGCGATAGTGAGGCAGGTTGCACCGCAAGAGGTTCTCGAACTCGGTACGGGCTCGTCCAAAAAAATACGACAGATACTGGATGCCTGTTCGCAGACTGAGCTACCCCGCTACACGGCTTTCGACATAGACCGGGGCGCGGTGACGACCGCTGTAGAGACCATTGGACAGGCGTACCCTGGCATCGATGCCCGCGGTGTGGTCGGCGACTTTGAAAAGCACCTATCTCTATTGCCGCAGAGCCCCGGGCGACGCCTCGTCGTGTTCTTTGGCAGCATTATCGGCAACCTCGATCCCTGGCCTCGCAGGCGGTTTCTTGCCAATGTTCGTACGCTGCTCGGCCCGCGTGACCGTTTCCTACTAGGGGTGGATCTCAAGAAAGAGCCGCACGTTCTGGAGGCGGCCTATAACGATGCCGAGGGGATCATCGCTGAGTTCAACCGAAATATCTTGAACGTTGTCAATCGGCTGGTCGACGCCAATTTTGACCCCGGGGCGTTTCGGCACCAGGCGATTTGGAACGAGGACGATGGGCGTATCGAGATGTATCTCATAGCGGAGACGCGGCAGGAAATTTTACTTGGGGCAGGCGGCGTCACGATCACGGTGGAGCCGGGTGAAACGATATGGACCGAAAGCTCCTACAAATTCACGCGCCGTGGAGCCCAGGGGATGCTCGAAGAGGCGAAAATGAGGCTGGACGCCTGGCACACGGACACCATGTTCGGCCTCGCCCTGGCCGCGCCCGATGGCTCGTGACCGACCAGCAACAGTAATAAGGGCTGATATAATATTGTGTAATGAACAGGCTCGTGGCGTACCTGCCGTACATCATCCTATTGATAGGGCTGATCGTGCCAACCGCCGGTACGCTGGTGGACCATCACTTTGCGGACAGGCAGCCCGGCCACAATCACCTGTTGTTGGTTAGCGATCATCTTCATGCGGTCGACGGCCAGCATTCTCACCTTCTGACTGGAGATAGTGAGGACGGTGCGGGTCCCGCTACTCTGTACAATTATGATAGCGGGCTAGCTATCGCCCAAGACGCGCCCCGTGACGCCACCAGCCTGCTGGCCGCACTCCAATACGAACCTACCTCTGTGTTGATCCTGCCATCGCATCCGGTGGCTGCGTTGATAGGGCAAACTATTCCTCCGCCTGCCAAGCCTCCACGACTCATCTCCTAGACCCGCTTTGTCCAGCTTCTTTCGCCTCACGGCGCCTGTCCTGTAACTTGTGTCAGACCATGCCGTGAGAATACCAGGGGAGGATGCACATTTGATGTCCCACGTCCGACTTGTCGTGATGAGTGGCCTGGCCGCTTCCGTGACGCTCTTGCTCGTGTCAGTTCCCGCGTTCGCGAACGGGCGCGTGCAGAATTTTGTCACTCAGAGTGCTGGGCCGTACACACTGGCCATCGGCACCATACCGGAGACACCGGTAGTGGGGAACCTCCACCTAACGATAAGCGTCGCGGACGAGTCGACCGGCGCATATCTACTCGATGCGGAGGTCTCAGTCACCGGGGCTGGCCCCCGGTCGGAAGTCCCTGACCTCGGCCCCATTGTGGCCGAAAAGAACCCGCTCGACCCGACTTTCTACGATATCAACACCTCTGTCGACAGGGTAGGGACCTGGAAATTCACAATAGACGTCAGCGGCGAATTGGGTGACGCCAGTACCGCGATTGAAATCGAGGTGACGTCAATAAGCCCAATCGCCGGAATACTGACGATTGTTGGGCTAGTGGCGTTCTTGCTGGTCCTAGGTCTTTCGGTCCGCGCATTCCTGAAGCAGCAACGAAATGCTTCGGGTAGAGATCGGGCCCGCTGATTCCTCGAGACGTTCACAAATTGTGAGAACCCCTTGAACCAACACAAACAAACCAAAATCATATCCATTTTGCTGATGACGTTGGCGGTCTCCGCTGTGGCCCTAGCTGCTTGCAGTACCTCGGAGCCTGAGGACCGCCTCTTTGATCTGTCCATTGAACATGGTGCCTTGACCCTGGATCCGCCTGTCATGAAGGTTGATCAGGGCGATACGGTGACCCTCAACTTTGACTCCGACGAACATGGCTCGGTCCACCTTCACGGCTACGACGAGGAGTTTGAAGTGGGCCCTGATGAGATTGCGACACTTGAGTTCACAGCCGATGCCACCGGATCCTTCAAGTTGACCCTGCATGCCGCAGGCGAACAAATTGAGGACGACCATGGCGCAATATTCGATTCGCTGTGGCTGGCGAAGGGCGAGAGCTTCAGTTTTGACTTTCCTGATGACCTGGTAGGAATGGTCATCCCCTTTCACAACCACATGGACCATGATATCAGCGGGTCGATCACGGTAGATAGAGAGCCTGCGCCTTTGGCGGTTGTTTCGATTGAGGTGAGAGAGGGCTCGTTCCTGCCTTCGGACATATCGGTGGGAGTTACCAGTGCAGTGATCTGGACCAACGTCGGCGAAACGCAGGCGAGAGTAGTCAGCGGAATGATGGCGGCCCCGGGCGAGGATCCGGAGGAAAATCACGATGAGGAAGAGGTCCAGTTGGGTTCCCTAGAGGTCCACCCGAAATAGGGGCAACCTATGAAAATATACAGCTCAGTTCTGCTGGCGATAGCTTTCGTGGGCATGGCCGTGGGGACGGCCTACGCCCACGGCTTCGGGGAGCGGTACGACCTGCCGGTCCCCCTTGACCTCTTTGTTGTCGGAGCGGCGGCCACCGTCGCCCTATCCTTCGTGATGATTGGCCTTTTTGTCCGTAGCGGGTCTGGCGGCATGAGGTATCCCCACTACAACCTGCTGCGAACCCCCTTACTGGGCGTCTTAATCTCGAGTCCTATCCTGCATTTTCTTGTCAGGCTCGCGTCCGTTGCCCTGTTCGGACTCGTTGTCGCCGCTGCGCTGTTTGGCACTGATCGGCCCCTTGAGAACCTGTCTCCGACCTTCGTATGGGTTATCTGGTGGGTAGGGATGGGCTACGTGTCTGCCCTTCTGGGGAATTGGTGGAGATTATTGAACCCCTGGGCGATCGTTTACGACTGGCTTCATGGGTTATTGGGGGGCGGTAGAGAGTCGGCGATGTTCACCTATCCGTCTCGATGGGATATGTGGCCCGCACTGCTGGCGTTTCTCGCATTCGCCTGGGCGGAAAACGCCTACCCAAGTGCCGCGAAGCCGTTCAACCTGGGCATGATGATTGTGCTCTACTCCATCGTCACCTGGGCCGGGATGGCGGCCTTTGGCAAACAAAGGTGGCTTGCGAGAGGCGAGGCATTTTCCGTTCTATTCGGATTTTTCTCGCGATTTTCGCCCACGGAAGTGAGGGTCGCGAATCGCCGCGTGTGCGGTTCTTGCGAATCCGATTGCCGTCTCGACGAGGAGTGTGTCGACTGCTACTCCTGCTTCGAGAGAGCCGCGAGAGTGGACCGGGAGTTGAACCTGCGGCCCTATGGGGTCGGCCTGACGATTCCTAAGCGTGTGTCGCTTGCCACCGCAGGCTTCGTGGTGCTGGCCCTGGCAACAGTCACGTTCGATGGACTATCCGAGACGCCTTTGTGGCTAGACTTCCAGAACCTTGTCTACTCACCAATTTCGACGTTTGGAGGCAACACGACGGCTGCCGTCAACACGCTGGGGCTGCTGTTGGTGCCTCTGGTCTTCCTGGTGGTGTACTTGGGATTCTCGTGGGGAGTCGGGCGGCTCTCCGGCACGCCGGCGTCTGTTCAGGAGGTGGCCCGGACCTTCGTGTTCTCGCTCGTGCCGATAGCCCTCGCGTACAACATGGCCCACTTCATCTCGCTGCTGGTCATCCAGGGTCAGTTCATCATACCCCTGGCATCGGACCCGTTTGGGCAGGGCTGGGATCTATTGGGGACCGCTGCCTACCGGCTGAACCTGACCATAATCAACGCGAAATTCGTGTGGTACCTGTCGGTGGGCGCCATCGTTCTGGGCCACATCGTGTCGGTGTTCGTGGCCCACGTCATATCCGTGGCAGAAGTACCGGATAGGAAGAGGGCGTTGCGGGGCCAGTACCCAATGCTGGTCCTGATGGTGATATACACCGCCAGCAGCCTCTGGATCATCGCCCAGCCCATCGTCGACTAAGGCACGGGAGGGAGGCCTAACCCTTTAGGGCGTCTCGCAGCGCCCCGATTTGGGCTGTGTCGAGGCCGATGATCTCAAGGTACGGTAGCACGCCTCCGTAGTTGTCATCCAGGTGCTGGAGAGTCTTGATCATGCCCTCGGGAGGGCAGAACTCGGCCTGGTACAGCTGCCACGTTGCCAGGGGCGTTTCACCGTTCTCTGCCGCGCTGTCTAGGTTACGCTGATGCAGATAACGGCCCGTTAGCCCGTAGTCCTCCGCGATCGTCTCTCGGGAAACGCCGGCTATGTCCAGGAGAAGTGCACTGATGACCCCCGTGCGGTCCTTGCCGCCAGCGCAATGGTAGATGGCCACGCCGGTGTCGGGTTCGGCCAGCGTACTTAGCACCCCGCCTACCTGGTCCTGCCTGTGGTCGAGCCATGAGGTGTACGCGCGCTGAATCTTGTCGGAAGGCACGCCGGTGAAGACATCCTGGGAGCTTGCGGTCCGCTCGTCCCCGATGATGTTGTGCCAAACGTACCGTGCTCGATCAGAGTTGGCGAATACGTTGGGGGTCGCCTCCGTCTCCCAGGTGGTCCGCAGGTCGACAACGGTACGGACGCCGTAGTCGATCAGGGCATCCTGATCGGCGGCTGACAGGTCGTGCATGTTGTCTGAGCGCAGGAATACCTTCCAGCGGGTCGTACCACCGTCTTCGGTAGAGTAGCCGCCGATGTCTCTCGTGTTGTACGTCCTCTCCAGGCCGAGGTGACGTCCGGGAATGATGTTTTCTGCCATCAATGTGCCTCTTTCCGTGAGTCTGGATGCGGCTGCGATTGTAGCATATGGGCGTTTGGATGCCGCCCCACACGCTAGACGCGGTGCCACTTCTCGGATACCCTTTTGGATGATCGTCTGGAAGCTGTTAATTATATGGAATGGAGACTGGCATGACCGATACCTTGGAACGAAGGCCGCTGGGACGGACGGGCCGAACCATTCCGGTGCTGGCCCTGGGGTGCGTGACGTTTGGTCGGGAAATCGGTGAGGAAGACTCCTATCGTGTGATGGACTACGCTATCGAGAAGGGGCTCAACTTCTTTGACACCGCCGAGGGCTACGGGGGAGGCAACTCTCGCACCCTTCGCCGGGATAGCCTGGGCATCGACGACGAGCGTGAGAAGACCGGCGAGATGCACTCATCAGAGATGGTCGTCGGTCGATGGCTGAAAAAGACCGGAGTCCGAAACGACATCACTCTTATGACCAAATTCAACTCCGGTGGCACCGCCGAGAATGTCCATCGGGCTCTTAGAGATAGCCTGGAGCGCCTCGGCACCGATCATGTGGATATCTACAAGCTGCACAGACCCTACCCGGAAACTCCGATGGACGAGACGTTGGGCGCCCTTGCGGAAGAGGTTTCGGCGGGCCGAGCAGAGGTCATCGGTTGCAGTCAACACTCTGGGGGCCAGCTTCGGGAGGCACTAGAAATCAGCCGGACCCACGGGTATCCGCGGTTCGAGATTGCGCAGCCTGGATACAACCTGGGCATGCGCAACGACGAAAAGGACATGTTGCCCCTGTGCATCAAGGAGGGCCTGGCCGTTACACCCTTCAGCCCCCTGGGCGCCGGCTTCTTCACCGGAAAGTACACACCGAACAGGGCCGATGTGCCCAAGGGGACGCGCTTCGACATCATGCCGCAGCACATCAACATCTACTTCAACGACCGCAACTTCCGGATCGTGGACAGGCTGCGGAGCAAGGCCACTGAACTGGGTGTGCCGATGACACGCCTAGCCATGGCCTGGACGATATCCAATCCGGCGATTACAACCATTCTGGTGGGTGCACGCGAACCTGCCCACATCGACAACGCCCTCGAAGCCTATAAAATGGGCATGGACGAGGATCTGCGAGCCGAAATGTCGGCCTGGGGCGACGACGTCGATTAGGGTGGAGCAGCCCCTTTCATGCAGGTATGGCAGGGTCATTCGAATAGGCATAGCTCTAATACGCGGAGAGTGAAGGCGTCCCTCAAGACGATTCACAGGTGGTTGAGCAGGGGGTGTGCATAGGGGTCGCAAGTCAATGTAGAAATGACAGAAAAGGGGGGAAAGATGCCGAAGTACATATTCACCGAGGATGAATGGCTGGACTGGTCCGACGAGTACACCTCGGCGACGCTGGTTGGACTCGATGGTGAGCACTACGACCAGTTAAATCACGTGTCGTTGAAGAATCCACCGGCGGGGATAGAGACCTACGACCGGTTCATCGGAGTCAACACGTTTGCACCGGGTGGCGTGTACGAAAGCCATCCACATGAGACATCGATGTTCTACTACGTGCTCAAAGGTACGGCAAAGATGCGCGTCGGCGATGAGGAGCGGATAGTCGGAAAAGGGGCCTGGGTCTTCACCCCGGCCGGTCTCCCCCATTACACTGAGAATGTTGGAGACGACGATATGGCCTACATTCTGTTTGGGGGCAATCCCAAGGATCCTGACTCAAAGGCGCACACCGCAGTGGCCCCTCGACGGCCGGCCTGAGCCTAGCCGTACAACACCACACCGTCGCTGCCCGTCCGGGTCAGCCTGCTGCCGGGAAGGGCACGGCGGAGTGAGCCGAAGCTGAAAAGGCTAGTTGGTATCGACCAGGTACGGATTTCCTGCGAGCCTGGCTAGTTCGTGGGTTCTCTCCAGGAATCGGTCCCCGACCGGGGTAATCCTGTAGAAACGGTCCTCGACGTTGGGATTAACGAGCTCCTCCAACATGCCGGTATAGACCAGCTTGTCTAGAAGGGCAATCGTCTCGCCATCGCCTTGTACCCGAGTTCAGATCATCCATAGCAGTCTCCCTTGAGTAGATGACTTTGAGGGTACTGCGCAGGTGCGAGTCTGAGGTGTGAGCCCGGGTTGAGTCCGGGGTGAAGGCGGGTTGAGTTTCCACAACACGTTGTTGAACTCAGATTCGGCAGGGGTGTCAGGGAGGGTGGGAGTATCAGGGGCAGTGGTCGCATGCGCCCCACCCGGTGTCGGGGCGACCACTGCTCCATGGGAGAAGCTTCCAAACACAGCGTACATGAGAGGCGGTGGGGTCCGCATTCGTAGAAGCCTGCTGAGTCCCCTAGGGGCCACGTAGGGGAACCCAAGGAAACTACCATGTGTGGAAGATTTGGTCTGCCACAGGATCATGAGGTGATGAAGCGAGCCTTCGGTGTCAGCGCCGACCTCGAATCCGGCATTGACTGGGCTGGGCTGATGCCGCGCTACAACGTCGCACCGACCGATCAGGTGCCAGTCGTTCTTGAGAAGAATGGCGACCGCATGGCGGGTGCAGTACGCTGGGGCATCATGCCGCCTCACACTGCATCAATGAGGGGTCGGACCGCGCTGGGATCGAATGGCAAGTCTATTAACACTCCGATCAATGCGCGTGCAGAGACCGTACAATCCAATGGCATGTTCAGGCAATCGTTCGAAAAGCGGCGCTGCATTATCCCCGCCGGTGGGTTCTATGAATGGAAGCGAGAATGGGATTCGAAGGTGCCGTACTGGATCGATTTGAAGGATGGTTCGTGGATGGGGCTCGCTGGACTGTACACGTGGTGGAAATCTCCGGAAGGGCAGTGGGTGCCGTCTTGCACAATCATCACCACGTCCCCCAATAGCTTCATGGAGCCCATTCACGACCGAATGCCCGTGATTCTTACTCCGGGTTCTTACGACCTCTGGCTGGCGCCTGACGTAACGGACAAGTCCGAGCTCAAGGAGGTCCTAGTTCCTTACCCGGCTGCCGAGATGCAGGCTCGTCAGGTCTCGTCGCTGGTCAACTCGTCAGCCAATGACGGACCGGAGCTTCTGGATGTCGTCCAGTAGAGTGATGGCTCGTCCTAGCCTAGTCCACTTGTGTTATTGATGGGTAGAATACGACTATGAGGACTGCGGTGGCGACGCAGGCAGCCCCGAAGAACATCTGCGCCATTTGAGGGCCTATACCCGCCGCAAGGAAGCCAGCCACGGCTCCGCCAAACATTGCTGTCGCCCGGTCAAGGCTCAGCAGTCCCAGTATTCGACCCCTCATGTCCTCGGGTGCTGAGTCCAGGATCGTTGCATTGACGATAGGGATCAGCCAGGACTGGCCGAGTCCAAGTACCACCACCGCCGCGAAGACTACGAAAACAGAATCCACGTAGCTTGTTGCTCCCACGACTACCAGCAGCAAGCCCACCAAGGCTAGAGTTCCTGCCGCGATCAAGCCTCGCATCTTCCTGGGGTTGAATACGGCGAGAGCTAAAGAGCCTACTACACCCCCGGCGCCCATCGCCGCCATCAGGTATCCGAAACCGGAGTTGCCGATATCTAGGACCTGCAACGCCAGTAGGGGCGCGAACACGAATATGAACGCGGTGCCGAAGGTGAAGTAGCCTCCTGCGACCATCATTATCCCTCGGATGCTTGGGGTACTCCAGGCGAAGCGGAACCCTTCGGCCAGGTCGCCTAGCATGCTGTTGACTCCCCTGTACCCCTTTCGGACGTGGTCGGGTACTTGGAGCCGCCATGTGAAGAATATGGCCGCTACGTAGATGGCCGCCACGGCGACGAATGCAGCCTCGATGCCGCCGAAGGCGATGAGGAGCCCGGCGCCGCCAGCGCCAAATATGCGCATGACCTGCATGCTTCCCGAGCTAAGGGCCATTGCGTTGGTTACCAGGTGTTTCGGGACAATCGAGGGCACCATAGCTCTGCGCGCAGGCTGGTCGAAAGCCTGTGTCGCCCCCCGGAGGAAGGTGAACAGGTAGACGTGCCACAGTACGATCCAGTCCAGCACGAGTGCGACGGCGAAAATGATAGCCAACAGAAGCACGATCAGCTTGGTGGTGATCAATACCGTGCGCCGGTTGAAGGAGTCCGCGACAACGCCGGCAACGAGTCCTAGTCCAAATGAAGGCACAGTCCTGACAGCGATCACCAGCCCGAGGTGTACTGCAGATCCGGTTAGAGCAAGGACCAGGAGGGGCCTTGCGACCATGTCCACCCACAGAGCGCCGGCGTGGGCGATCTGTCCCAGCCAGAGGTAGGTGAAGTCGCGGTACGCCAGGGAAGCGAAGATCGAGCCGTACCGCTGGGAGCGCTCTTGTGGTTGTGCGGAACCGGGGGCCAATTGAACGGGCGGAGTATCAGGGTGTTCTTTCAGGCAGGCTCTTTCCGGCCAACACGGACCCACCACCTGGCTCGTCCGTCCGGTCCTGTCTCCATGTGTCTGTGCCGTCCCAATCCTACACCTTGGGACGATACTTGTCCGACCCATGAGTTGCCAGATCGCTGACGCCTTGGTGGGATGTGCCTTTACGGGATGTTAGGATAGGAATTGTCGTTTTCACAGAGGCTTTGCATATACATGGCACATGCTGGGATCAAAGTCACAGGACCGCTGCAAACAAAACAGCAGATATACGAAGACGATTGTGTTACTGATCTAAATGTGAATGAGGCGTTGGCATTACCTACTTGCCGTCGAGCGCGCACGAGGCCTACGAAATCATGCCCTACTCCACCTGGTTCGCGCTTGTGAAGAAAAAAATGGGAGCGGCTTGGACGGGTCGGGTCATTAGTTTTGGCTTGCTCGTTGCGATACTGGTAGTCGTAGCTTGCGGCGAATCCTATGTAGCGACTCCGTTGCCACTGCCTAGGACCGATTCCACTGTGGTTGCAGGGGTGACGAGTACCCCCACAGCTGTCCCAATAGCAACGCCTGGTTCAAATTCGACTTCAACGGCTGACTTCGAGGCGACTGTCGAATCCGAGCGGGCCGCCGATGTCAGTGCTCGGCTTGCAACTGCGGTTGCTGGCCTGGCCACGCCAACAGTAGGTCCCGAACCAACGGCATCAGCCACGCCATTCCCAACACCCACCGCCTCAGCTTCGCCATCCCCCATTCCGGATTCCGCCCATACTCCAACGCCTCTCCCGACCGCTACCAATACCTGGACACCCACGCCTTCTCCCACGGCTGCGCCTACGCCAACCACTATACCGACCGCGACATCCACGGCCCCTCCACCGCCGTCTCCGACCGCGACTGCTTCACCAACACCGACAGTGACGCTCTCTCCTTCTCCGACGCCCTTGCCGACGGCTACGCCCACAATCACCCCAACGCCGTCGATCCTCCCTACACCCACGGCCACACCTAGGACTGTCGTCATAGCAGGGACCTTCACATTGGGAGGTACTGGCGAAACGAGCGCAGAGCTACTTGCTGAGTGCGGAACACTGGGGGAGCTTGGCCGTGGGAAGGAATATAGCAACGATGGCTCCTGGTTCGGAGTCAATGGGGCTGCCATGTGTGGCACAGACATCGACGCCGCTATTTACCGTCTTGTGGGTTTTCTAGGGATTGAACTCCAGGCGACGAGATTCCCTGAGCGAGGCATAGAAGGCTGTGTCATAGAGATAACCGGCCACCACGGTACCTTCATCTCCTCACTGCCCGGGTCTCCCCCCGCGATAGCTACTTATGTGGTAGTGGCAACAACGTATTCCGCTGATGGCAGGACAGTATTGCTTACTGTCAAGGAGAGCAGCGGCACGGCGCCCTCACAGCTTTTGGACTATAAGCTGGCAGGTGTATGCACTGGATAGTCGGCAAATTTTGCCTGGGCGGAGAACATAAAAGGCCCCTGGAATTACCCCAGGAGCCCCATCGTGCTGTGATGCAAGGCCGGCTAGCTCGTCCGGCGATGATCAGGCCAGGTCCCTCAGACACCCGTCATCTAGAGGCTGAAGCGGCGTAAAGTCGCGGTTGTTCTGATACCAGGGACGCTCAGTGCCGGTGCAAGCGTTGCCGACGGCGTTGTAATTCATGTAGATGATCGCCCGCCGCCACGGCGAGATATTGTTGGCCGACCCATGCAACACATTGCAGTGTACGAACGCTACAGACCCCGCCGGCCCGATCAGCGGTGCAATCCCGCTCTCTTCGGCGAGCCGCTCCAGAGTGGCGCTATCGATGTTGTGCAAGGCATATCCTCTGCCCTTCGCGTCGTCGTGAAGTTTGGAGTCGAGAAGACCATGGTGCTGAGAGCCCGGCACGACCAGAAGAGGCGACGTCACCGCCGTGCAATCGTCGATGAATATAGATGCCATGACACACGCCGGTTCAGGCATGCCGTCGATCAGATGCCAGGGCGGATAGTCCTGATGCCAGTCCCACGCCCCGCCCTGGCCGAAACCCGGTTTGGGATTCAAACGGCTTTGATGAAGGTAGACATCATCCCTCAGCAGTTGGCGGACGGGATCTATCAGTCGCGGGAGGGTCGAAAGACACCGGAATGGATCCGAATAGACATGCGACCCGAACGCCAGCCTCACTGCCGTCTGGTCGTCTTTCTCGCGGACCACCTCCGGTCCTTGCCGGCTTAGGATATCCGGTACCTCCGCCTGTAGCACCGCTACCTCATCGCCGTCTAGCAGGCCTGGGAAAAACAGGTAACCTCGGTCATCGAACTCTGCGATCTGCGCATCGTCGAGCTTCATGGCATTACCCTCCAGCCTGCTAACCATACCATCTAATACACCTAGCCGTGGCGAGTGAATAGCGAGGATGCTATTAAGGCTTATCAGGCTGTTGTGAGGTAGCCGTCCGTGGGTCTGGGCCTTCTTGATAGGCAGACGGAACGGCGAACCGTCACGCCAAAATTATGTTGTGGCTGACTTAACAGTCGTGATAGCGC
>CAJWER010000045.1 GCA_913030785.1 uncultured Chloroflexota bacterium
GTAGGCGACGGACGGTGAGCCATAGGAAGCCGGCGGTCACCAGGGCTGCGCCGACGATCGCCGCTGGGAACTCGATGACAGATTCTTCCAGGGCACTCATGCCGGTCTCGTCCATGCCGAACATGATGGACAGCGTGTAGGCCCTGATGCTGAGGTATCGCACCCCGGAGAGAAACCCGCTGATGATGCCTTCCCACAGGAAGACATAGACGAGGGCAAAACCCAGAGCGTGGCTGGAGATCAGTCCGGCCCAGGTGAATACGGCTGAGTATGCCACCACCCCCAGGAACACCGCTAAGCCGACGGCCACCGCCGTCTGAGCCTCCACGCCGAGGGCCACAGACACCACAGCTACGCTACTGGCGGCCATCAGCGGCCCGGCCACGATGACTGTAGCCAGCAACTTTGGAAGCGCAACAAAGATCCGGCGAACGGGCTTTAGTAACAGATAGCTGAGGGTCCGGTCTTCGAGTTCGTTCCCGAAGGCTGCCGTGGCCAGAGTCATGGCGACAATCGGCATTATCGCGGCCACGATCATGCCACCGAGCATGCCTTGGACGAAATCGTCCTGGGCTGATTCGTCGTCGCCGCCCAACACACGGACCAGCACAGTGATGACGACTGGCAGAGAAGCCAGGAAGAAGATTATCAGCAGCCGCCACCGTCCGGCTAGCTGTCGCAGCGATAGCTCGAGAATTGGGACCATCTATTGCTCCACAACGTAGCTGAACACGCTCTCCAGAGAGTCGTCCAGCGGCTCCACTCTCATGAGGCGAATACCAGATTCCTTGGCGATTCTTGGGATGGACCTCTGGAGTGCGGACACGTTCCGGCTAAGGACCGCTATCGCGCCTTCACGATCCAGAGATACTGACTCCACCTCTTCCATCTGGACGAGGGCCGCCGCCATTTCTCTTGGCCTGTCGGAGACGACTCGGACGTTATAGGGCTGCTCGTCGAGCTTCTCACGGATTGCACGGAAGTCGCCTGTAGCTGCGATTTTGCCGCTAACCATGAGCAAATGGCGATCCGCCAGCGTCTCGACCTCTTCGAGTATGTGTGACGAGATGAGTATTGCTCGCCCCTCAGCGACCAGTTCGCGCATGAGTCTGTGGAACTCGATTCGCTGCCTGGGGTCGGTGCCATTCAGCGGTTCATCCAGCAACAGCAGCTCCGGGTCGTGTACGAGCGTCGCCGCGAGCCTCATGCGCTGGCGCATCCCCCGCGAGTATGTGCCGAGGGAGCGGTGCTGCACGTCTACGAGGCCGACTCGCTCTATCGCCAGGTCCACTGCCGGTCCGATAGGATCCAACTCGTGCAGTCGAGCCGCGAACTCCACAAAGCGACGCCCCGTGTAGAATCCGTAAACGTCCTCATGCTCGGACATGACGCCCAGATGGCGGTAGAGGTCGAGGTTGTTACGGACAGGACCGCCGAGAACCTCTACCTCACCTTCGGAGGGTGTCGCGAGGCCTGCGATCATGTGCATGATCGTTGTCTTGCCGGCGCCGTTGGGTCCCAGCAGGGTCGTGATTCCGGGATATACCTTGAAGGACACATCGTTGACTGCGACGACGCTACCGAACCATTTTGAGACGCTATTCAGGGATATTACTGGCTGTATTTCAGTAGCTGGATTCATATCTGAATCTTCCTGTAGCGCCACACGAGAACGGCGGCCGGGCCCAGTGTGAGGAGGAAATATACTCCGATGGGGATTCCTATGGGCAGCTCAGCCACGGCCTGGTATGACGGATCGCTGTTCACCTCGTCAAAAATCCAATCACTGATATAGATTGGCGCCCCACCCAGGTTGATGAGACCGAACCACTTTGCGTGTTCGCCGGTCACCGGCTCGCATTCCTCACTCGTTACTGTGACCTGCCGGCCGCCACTGCTGTCCGTGATTTCGACGCGCTCCTCGTGATCAGGGCATTCGGTCAGGGCGCTTGCGGTCGCCAATGAAATGATGAATAGGCCGATGACGAAGCCAGCGGCGAATGCGCGACGGGTAGTAAAGGCGGAAACGGCGAGCGGGATGGTGGTAGTAAACGCGGCCACTGCCAGGCCTGCCGCGAGGAATCTTGGTGCATCGCGCCAGTTGTCGCGTAGATAATCAATCGGCTCAGGGGCTGCGAAGATGGATCCGACGAACAGAACGATCTGCCCTGAGTAGACCAGTGCCAGCGTGATCGTGAAAAACGCGAGCCAGCGGCCTATGACGTAATCATCGGAGGTCAGCGGCCGGACCAGGTAGAGGTGGAGCACGCGGTCGCGCCGGTCGGGGCAAAGTAGCTCGGGTGCAATGATCGCCGAGAATATTAGCACCAGAATCGATACGAGTTGGTAGTAGTCGGCGTGGCCCGGGACTTGCGATCCTGCTCCTAGTTCTTCCGCAGTCGACGCGATCAGTACGAACACGACGGCCGGGGTCATTACCGATGCGAACAGGAGCAGCGGCAGTATTTTGGCGCGGGTGCTGCGGCCAAGGCCCAGGGCGGTGCGGACGCCGTTGGTCCAAAGAGCCTTGCGGGCGCGCATTCGGCCCTCGCGAGGGCCGTCGTAGTGCTGATAACCTAGGTCGAATACCTCGGCGTTTGATTGTGTCATTCGCTGTTGTTCTCGAATATCTCTGTCAGCTTGTGGCGCCGCGGGGCCATGCGTCGGAGGCGCGCATCGACCTCGACGATGGCGTCTCGAATCTCGTCGTACTGCTCGTCGCTGGCGTCCTCCACTACGACTGACGCCCCGTCGATGGACGGCTCCATGCCACGTCGTTTGAGCGACAAGACCAGCTCGTCACGGCGGTCGTCGACATCGATGTAAAGGGTCTGGGTCTCCCTCGTGAACTGGGCGACGTCCCCCTCTTCCGTGACGTGGCCGCCGTCCAGTAGGATGACGCGGTCGCATGTGCGCTCCACGTCGCCCATCAGGTGAGAAGAGAGCACGATGCTAATTCCGAAGTCCTTGCCGGTGCGCCGGATCAGGACCAGCATCTCCTCGCGTCCCGCCGGGTCGAGGCCGGCGGTGGGCTCGTCCAGTAGGACGAGGACAGGGTCGTGTACCAGGGCCTGGGCCAGCTTGACACGCTGCTGCATGCCCGTCGAGTACTCGCCGATGGAGCGGTAGCGCTCCTCGTCCAAGCCCACGTGTCGCAGAACGTCTGCGGCGCGGGTCCTGGCATGGGACGGGGGCAGGCCGCTTACCTGGGCCATGTGGGTCAGAAATTCCGCTGCGGTGACCGAGCCCGGCAGGCAGTCGTGCTCTGGCATATACCCGAGCCGGCTGCGCGACTCCACCGATTTGTAGGGCTTTTCGCCCATGACTTCCGCCGAGCCCGAGGTCGGCTTGATGAGCCCAAGGAACAGCTTGATGGCTGTGCTTTTGCCTGCGCCGTTGGGACCGAGCAGGCCGGTTATGCCGCTATCCACCTGGAAAGAGACCGACTGCAGCGCGGTGGTTGAACCGTATATTTTGGTCAGACCGCTTGCTTGGAGAAGGGGAGGCATTGGGCGCAGTATAGTCCACGGAAGCTGCTACGTGTCTTTTCGGGGCGACGAGACGATCTTATTCTGCACGCCTCGCTGGGGGTATCGACTATATGGGTGATTCGCCCTAGCCCATTCAGCGGGCTGGTGCTGCGCACGCTGGGTCGGGCGGGGTTGGTGAATCCCAGGGGATTGGCGTCTGCGCAAACCTCTCGAACCGTCATTCAGCTTCGCGGGATGCCCAGCCCCGACCAACTAAGCGTGCGCAGCACATTTTCACCGATTGGGCATGCCTAACCCCCGCCCAACTAAGCGTGCGCAGCACCAGCACGTTGTGGGGGGATGGGATCGCTGGTACGCTTCGGGCGGCGCTGTAGTTGGCGCTAGTAACCCCGCTTTGAGGTGACAGATGAACGTAATCTGGATTGTTGCTGACACGTTTCGCCAGGACCATCTGGGCGCCTATGGCAAGGCGCCGGTCATGACCCCATCTCTAGACGCGTTGGCCGCGAAGTCTACCCGGTTCAACAGGCACTATGCGGCTGGTTTCCCTACGATGCCAACCCGAGCCGATCATGCGACGGGTCGGTGGACGATGTCGTATATGGGCTGGGAGCCCCTGCCGGTGGATTCGATAACACTTGCCGAGACTCTGGCGGCCGATGGGGTTCATACTGCTGCGATGGTGGATACGCCGTTCTACCTGCGCGGTGGTATGAACTATGACCAGGGCTTCCAGACGTTTTCGATGCACTCGGGCCAGGAGGGCTCGGTGACGCGGCTCATCGAGACGCATCATCACGAGTCCCGCGATATCAAGGCGGCCTGGCGTTATGAAGGGGACCGCAATGTGGCGCAGACCGTCACGGGCGCCATGCAGTGGTTGCAGGGACATCACAAGGAGGAGTTCTTCCTCTATATCGACACGTGGGATCCCCACGAGCCGTGGGACGCTCCGTCCTATTACACCGAGCTGTACATGCCGGACTACGACGGTGAGGTCGTGCAGCCCATCTATGGCCACTGGCAGGATGCGCCGGGTTACACCGATGCAAGGGTGCGAAAGGCTCTGGCCTCGTACAGGGGCGAGGTTACGATGGTCGACACCTGGGTGGGCTACCTGCTGAGGATGGTCGAGAACATGGGGCTGATGGAGAATACCGCGATCATCTTTACGTCGGATCACGGATTCTACTTCGGTGAGCACGATGGGCTCTTTGGCAAGCTTACGTTTGACAAGGGACCGGACGGCGCACTGTTCAAGCATGGCGATGCGAACGCACGCTGGGACTTCTCGCCACTCTATGAGGAGATAGTGCTGCTGCCGCTGCTGGTCTACGTACCGGGCGCAGATCCAGGCGTCTACGGAGGACTTACTTCTGCCGTGGATGTTATGCCGACCGTTCTGGAGATGATGGATAGGCCGGTTCCGGAGTGGGTCGAGGGGATTTCAATGCTGCCCGGGGTCCACGACCGCTCGGCTCCGGGTCGTGATTTCACCGTATCGACCGTTCCGTTCGCCAATCCGGGCGACCCGGTGCGATCGGTGGACAATATCCGGAGACAGCTGGGACGCGCTCCGGTAACGACTGTTACTACCGACGAGTGGTCGCTCCTGTACAGCGTGGATGAGGGTGCGTCGCAGTTGTATCATCTGCCGACTGACCCGAACCAGACGAACGACCTGATTTCGGGCAAGGGTGACATTGCCGGCGATGTCCACCAGAGCCTGATCAAGTTCATGAGCGAGACCCGTGTGCCAGAGGGCCTGGTCAAGCCGAGATCAAGCCTCCTCCTATAAGTGCTGCGGTGCTGCGCACGCTGGGTAGGCTCGCGCCAGGGGGGGGTGCGTACGCGACCGGGGGTGCTGCACGATTGGGCTTGCAGATGGGCGGTGGTTCGACGGGCTCACCATGAGCGGAAGACGGCAGCGCACCATGAAGGCCTGTCCTCCGCTCACCCTGAGCCTGTCGAAGGGCCTCGCCGCGGTTGTAGAATTGCGCTCCAAACTCGTACCTGAGGAAAAAGAACATGCAGATTGTGGCTGATGGTGTTATCTGGGATGGCAATGATGCTCCCATCGAGCACAGGACGTGCGTACGAACCAATGTCTCGTTGGCCAGTGA
Source organism: uncultured Chloroflexota bacterium (assembly GCA_913030785.1). Classification (GTDB taxonomy): domain Bacteria; phylum Chloroflexota; class Dehalococcoidia; order Lucifugimonadales; family CAJWER01; genus CAJWER01. The sequence continues at coordinate 5,615 of CAJWER010000045.1, forward strand.
CGGCACCCTGTACGTTGCGTTCCGGTGGGGCAGCGCTCGCGAGTCGCTTGACGGCCACGAGGGCCTCATGGCCAGCGTCGATATGGGGGAGACGTGGGAGGTGCGCTTCGACGGCTGCGGCATGGGTTCCTGGGATGGGGTTCCGGGAGAGGTCAAAGGGTTCGAGACGTTTGAGACGGCGCCTGGCGAACTGTTGGGGACGGGGTTGTGGTCGGACGCGTCCGACCCGGATGCGCCATTTATCCACCCTGAAACACAGGGCCTGCTGCCGATGCGCATCTTTCATACTGATTCCTCGGACGGAGGCCGCACGTGGGGGCCGCGACGCAGGATCGAGACGCCGCCATATCCGGGTTCGCCCTGTAGCCACGTAGTCCGGCTTTCCAATGGGTCCCTTGCTCAGCCGTACGAGTATTGGAAGGTATATGAGGATCCGTCGCCCGCCCGTCCTGGCGCAAGGATCCTGTTGTCTCATGACGATGGGGCCACGTGGGATGAGGATGTGCTCGTTGCAGAGCACCCAGACAATGCACTGTACTACTGGGACCAGCGCATCGACGTTCACCCTGAGACGGGTCAGCTAGTTGCCATGTTCTGGACCCACAGCCCTGTTACAGGCGAGGTGCAGGAAGTGCATGTCGCCTGGGGCAGCCCGGATGGCCGCTCGTGGTCTATCCCGCAGGGCACGGGACTGCCGGGCCAACACTGCCAGGGTGTGCCGCTGGGAGGGGACCGGCTGCTGGCGATCTACTCTCGGCGAAGTGATCCGCCGGGAATCGTGGCGTCCATCAGTGAGGACTTCGGGCATACGTGGGATCGTGCCAAGGACCTGAACGTCTACGACAGTGGGGTCGGGACGGAGTCGGGGGCCAGTGGATCGAGGGAGCAGGCCGACCTGTGGGCTGACATGGTCGCATGGAGGTTCGGACATCCGCGGGGTGTAATGCTGCCGAACGGTGAGGCGTTTGTCGTTTACTACGGAGGTGACGACACGGTCAAAAGCGCTCGTTGGGCAAGGATCTCGCCAGGGTCTTAGAAAAAGGGGAGTGCAGAGGGGCCGCGCCCCTTTGCATCTTGAAGTCTTACACCTGGGGGGCACGTGCCCCCCAGGTGTTTTTGATCTATCGCTTGGCGCGGACAGAGGACTCGAAGGCAGTCATCTTGGACAGCGGCAGGCGTGGCCAGGTCCGCTTCCACTCGTCCTTGACGGTCAGGTTGAGCTTCGGCCCTAGACCGGCGATCTCCATGACGACGGTATCGCCGTCCTGGATCGGGCCGAGCCCGACGTGGTTGGTGCCGGTGGAGATGACGTCACCAGGCTTCACGGTGATGATCCAGGAGACCCACTCCAGAACCTCGTAGACCGAGCGACCCATGTCAGACGTGTTCACGTCCTGGCGGAGGTCGCCGCTGACCCATAGTTTCACGGCGAGCTTCTGCGGGTCGTCGACCTCGTCCGCGGTCGTGATGGCGGGGCCCATGGGGCCGAAGGTGTCCCACGACTTCTGCCAGAAGAAGCTGTTGTTGCCGTTGGGCTCCAACCCGCGGGCGGACACGTCCATGAAGTTCACGAAGCCGAAGATATTGTCCTTGGCTTCCTCGGCGGTGATGTGGTCGGAGGTCTTGCCGACCACTACTCCTAGCTCGGCCTCGTGGTGGAAGTGAGGCACGGGGCAGTCTGGCAGGATGATCGCGTCGCCGTCACCGATAACGGAGCTTGGCGACTTCAGGAAGGCGTCGCGGTCCGAGACCAGGCCTGCGCCCTCCATGTAGTTGCCTGCCATGCAGACCAGGCGGCCTGGCTCGGGGAGCGGGGCTCGCAGTCGTACGGAGTCGATCGCCACACCGTCTGCGGCCTTGACGGCCTTTTCAATTGCGCCCCTGTACTGGTCGAAGTTCTCGATCAGGCCGGCCATCCATGTCTGACCGTTCAGGTGGGGGACGCCCTCTACCACACTGGAGATGTCTACTACGCGGTCCTCTTTGAGGACGCCTGGGATGTGATCGTTGAATAGAACAAGTTTCATTGTTTTCCCTCGGGTATTTCGCCTAGCGGCGCTAAGTTCGAACCGACTATGCCTTGGATACTGTGTTGCGCAGCGTTCCGACGTTCTCCACGAAGCCCTCGACGACGTCGCCGGGCTGGATGAAGATTTCATCGGTGGTGCCATCCGGCAACGGGACCACACCAGTTGCGATAAGGTCGCCAGGCTGCAGGGTGCAGAGCATGGAGATGTATGCGATCTGGCGAGGGATGTCGTAGAGCATGCGCTTTGTATTGCCGTCTACTCGAATGTCGCCATTGATCTTCGTCGTTATTTGGAGGTTGTTGGGGTCGCCGACCTCAGACGCGGGGACGATCCACGGGCCCACGGGGGAGTAGCCGTCGAGCCACTTGCCGTTGAGCCACTCGAACCAGTGTCCCGCGGGGTCGCGACCGGCGTTCAATCGCAGGTCTCTGCCTGAAAAGTCGTTCATGATCGTGTAGCCAAAGACGTGGTCGAACGCATCGGCCTGGGAGATGTCCTTGCCGGGCTTGCCAATTACTACACCTAGCTCAATCTCCTCGACGTTGTTGATCGTTGCCGTCTTGTGGTGCGGGATCTCGTCGTCGGGCCCGATGAGAGCGGTGAAGGGCTTTATGAAGAATTTCGGGATATTCACGTCCACGTCGACATCGGAGTCGGTGGTGTGGGGGTGGTAGTTGCCGGCCGTCGCGAGGATCTTGCCGGGTCTGCCGACAGGAGCCAGAAGCCGCACATCACTTAGCTTGTAGGTGGAGAGTGCTGTGGACGCTACCTGCTTTAGTCCGGCGTCGTCCAAAAGCAGGAGCGTAGAGACGTTGCCGTCCGCCCCGGCAACCTCCGCCACATTGTCGTTCTCATCGATTAGCCCGGCTGAGGGCGTGGATGCCCCGGGTGCCAAAAAGCGCGCAACTCGCATTCTCTCCTCCTTGGGAAAGACTCAATAAATTTGGCCGCTCGGACCCCCTGGCAAACTCGCCGCGCCGCGGCATTTTGACGTGGATTCCAGACGACGCGCCAATTCTAACTGCACGCCGATGGGGGAGTCAACCAGAAAAGAGGAGGCACCGGCTTGGCATTCGGAGCGCGTCGATTCAGGGAGGGCGTTATGCGTCGTCTCTAACCCAACGGACACTCGTGGAGCGTTGTCGCGATGTCTTGGTGAAGCGGCGGTCCGCGGTCCACAATTCGCAATCCTACAGCTCGGCAAGGGCCAGGTATAGCGAGGTGTGCACGGTGTCTTGCCCCAGGGAACTTGCGAGAGCCAGGGCTCGGTCGTAGAGGACAGATGGCTCGTCGGTATCGACGAGGTTGAGCAGAGTGTCCAGCATATCAGCCGCGGCGATCGGGCTAATCTCTTGGCGATGGACCCTTTGATGCAGCGCCTTGGTGATTTCGGATCGGAAGACAGGCGGGAAAATTAGGTGTTCCGACGCGGACTGCCACCGATCCCAGAGCTCCAGGGCATCTTCGGTATGGTCCTCCAAGAGGACCCACTTGAGCACCAGACTCGGGTCCACGACGACGGTCAAGGTGCGATGTTCCCGGAGTCGTCGGCTGCCTCTTGAGATCGGGAGTCCCGGGCCTCCTGGATGATGTCCGCGCTGTTCGCGATGAGCCGCCGCCCCCCGGTGGCCCGAGTACGGAGTGCGTCGATACGGGCGCGCACCTCGGCGGTCAGATAGCCTTTGTTGGCCTGGTGCTTGGCAGCCTCGAAGGCACCGGCGCCCTCGTTCGAATCAGCCCCCTCTGGGGTACTGAAGAACGCCTCCAGTTCGGCGCTGTTCAGCAGGGAGGCTCTGCCATCACGCGGATCTGTCTGCACTCGGAGCTGTCCAGAGCGTACCAGGCGGTGCAGCTTGGACTGGCTGACCTCGTACTTGAGCGCCGCGTCTCGGATATTGAGATATTCCGTTTTTCGCTGGGTATATTTCATGTACGCCTCAATGTAGCGTGGCAGCGATGCAGGTTCAATACGCAGCGTTGTGTTGCTTTAGGTCCTGGCTTCGACTCCGGATAGCGCCTCAAGGACCTTCACGTAGGCTTGGATTCCTTCATCTCCGTGGCCGGTCTGTTGGGCGGATCGGAACACCTGCGTTACGATGGGGGTTGTGACTAGGGGCAGGTTGTTCTCGGTGGCGGCCTCGAGCACGAGCCGGAGGTCCTTGTGAGCCAGTTTTACCATGAACCCGGGGTCGAATTTGCCCTGGACGAGAACGGGTCCGAGGTTTTCCACCATCCATGACGCGGCAGCGCCGCCTCCCAGGGCCGACAGCACAGCGTCAAGGTCTGCCCCATTGCTGGCGGCGAAGACCAGCGCCTCACACATCGCCGCCATTGTGCCCAGGCCGGTGATCTGGTTGGCCAGCTTGGTCACCTGCCCCATCCCGCTCGGACCGCAGTAGGTGATTTTCGTCCCCATCGCCTCCAACACTGGGAGGCACCTGTCAAATATCGCCCGGTCTCCGCCGGCCATGATCGAAAGGGTTCCGGCAGCTGCCCCGGTGACCCCGCCGCTTACGGGTGCGTCGATCATGTGCGAGCCCTGTTCTTGCAGCGCGGCCGCGATCTTTCGTGTGACGGCTGGAGAAATGGTGCTCATGTCGATGACGATCGAGTCTGACGCGGCGCCCTGAATCACGCCGTCTGGGCCGAGGATCACGTCCTCGACGTCCGCGGAGTCCGAAACACAGGTGATGGTCACTTCGCTACCGCGCGCCGCTTCGGCGGCAGAGGCAGCTGCTTGTGCGCCGTTGGCCACAAGAGGCTCAGTGCGGGAAGCCGTCCGGTTCCAGACTTTGACGTCGTGGCCCGCTGCCACAAGGTTTTTGCACATGGGGGTGCCGATGAGGCCTAGGCCGACGAATCCGATTTTTTTCATTGTGTGGTAGCTCCTCAGGTTGTCCGCGTTTAGCCCTGCGAGGCCGCTGAAGCTGGACTGGACCATCACTGTGCAGCGCCGCCAAGACCTGTGTGGATTATAGAGGAGAGAATCGAAGCGGCACCACCGGCACTCTGGCGAGGGATGTCGCTCGCTCACGACCCGCATGGTAAGAATGAGGGGCCGTTCTGGGCCGAAATCTGGGGGCCGAGGGACCCAAAATAAAGCGCTCAGCGCCTTGACACAAAATTGCAGTCGTGATAGCTTTCACACGGTCGTTCAGCGATGCTGATATTCACCTAGGAGAGTAGTGGACCCAACGACGCCGACCTTTGCTGCGTGGGCCGATATAGGCGACCTAATTACAGGCATGGCCGTTATGGTCGGGCTGGTCGTTTTCTTTTCCACAAATATGCTCATCGGGCACGTTTTCATCCCGTCCCTGGTGGCGTCGTCCCACATTCCTGAGAAACTGGAGAAGGTGCGGCCCGTCTTCTACGCTCTGGCTGTCATCTCATTCGCGGCAACGATCTTTGTACTGACCATAGTGATAGATCGGGCGGGCGTTATTAGGGATATATACGATACATTCTGGATCGATGGCGGGCGGGACTGACGCGCAGTGTTCCGTCATATTCTTATCGATAACAAGGTAGGACACCCGGTTGCTTCCAGGCGATTTTAAAGCTCCTGAACGTAATAAGAGGAACGTCTTCCTCTTTGCTTCTATCGGAATGGTAGGACTAGGTGGACTTGTAGTCACCATTGCCATCAGTGCGTTCGTCTTCTCCGCGTGGATGGGACTGCCCTTAGATGCCTTTGGTCTGAACGAGGGGCCGGACCAGCCCATCGCCTTCCCGCACACAGTTCATGTGCAAGAACTGGGCGTGGACTGCACTTTCTGTCACAGGACGGTCACGACCGAGGCGGTGGCGTCCATACCGTCCGAGGGTCTCTGTCTGACCTGCCATAGAGTAATGGGCGACGACCTTCCAGGCGTCGAGCTCCTTCGCGACCTTGGGGCAAATAATGAGCCGATCAATTGGGTCCGGGTACATCGTGTCCCCGACCATGTGAAATTCGTCCACGAGGCCCATATCAGGGCCTTCTCAGGTACTAAGACTGTGGTTGAGATTGTCGATCCCGTCGATAGGGCCACGCAGCTGGGTATTGAAGAGGCGAGGGCTGTAAAGAGCGGCGTGGCACTTGGGGCGACCCTCGAAATTGCGCCGTCCGGGACCTGTATCATCTGTCATGGAGATGTTGGAAGCATGGTGAAGGTGAGCCAGGTGCGCTCCCTGAAGATGGGAGACTGCTTGGATTGCCACCGTCGGAACACCGCCCCGACCGACTGCACGACATGTCATTACTGATGCCACTGGATAAAAATGGCTGTAACTAGAAGACGATTTCTATCCCTAGCCGGAGGCTCCGCCGCAGGAGCAATCCTGTTCCAGGCATGCGGCGTCCCTGAGGACGAGCTGCTGGTTCAGGCCCCGGTCGAGATGCCGGAGGACCTCGTAGAGGGCTTCGACATCCGGTACGCCACGCTGTGCCGTCAATGCCCCACCAGTGAGGGCGTTGTGGTGCGGGTCATGGGTGGCCGGGCCAAGAAGGTTGAGGGGAACGTCGACTATCCGATCAACCAGGGTAAGCACAGCGTCCGCTGTGAGGCAGCCCTTCAGGATCTGTACCACCCGGACCGGATCTCGGCCCCGCTTGTGAGGGTGGGAGACCGGGGCGCCGGGCAGTGGGAAGAGATTAGCTGGACCGACGCCCTGTCCCGCGTATCCAGTCAGATTTCGAAACTGGATGGCGAAGAGGTGGTGCTCACGACGGGCCCGGTCAGCGGGCATCTGGGGAAGGTTGTTGACTCATTCGTCGGCAAGCTCGGCGCGAGACAGATTCCCTACGAGACCATCGAAAACACGAATCTTCAGGCAGCCGTCAGTTACGTGTTCGGCCAGGAGGTGTTGCCGGACTTCGACATCGCAAACGCTGGCTACGTCCTGTCCTTTGGCGCCGACTTCCTGAACACCTGGCTATCGCCGGTGCGGTTTGCGAAGGCATACGGTGAATTCCGGCAGGGCGATCGCGAGCGCGGCACCCTGGTGCACGTCGATTCTCGATTCTCCATGACTGGCGCGAATGCTGATGAGTGGGTGTACGTGAAGCCCGGTTGGGAGGGTCATCTGGCCCTCAGCATCGCCAGTGAGATCGTGAGCGCTGGCGGAGGTGATTCCGACGCGGTCGCGAAGTTGACCAATGGCGTCGATCTCGATCAGTACTCTGCGGATCGGGTCAGTGCGGCCACTGGCGTCAGCGCTGACCGAATCAAACATATTGCAGAGGAGTTCGCTTCTCACGGGCCGAGTTTGTCTATCGGTGGCGGCGCAGCTGCTGCGCACACCAACGGCCTATTTAATATGAAGGCGATTTACTCGCTCAACCAGCTTGTTGGGAACGTCGGTCAGCCTGGCGGAGTCATACTCAATCCGGGCCCGGCTCTGAGCGATCTGCCGGAAACCCCGGCCACGGCGTCGTTTGGACAGTGGCAGGATCTTTCGGCTGATATCGCTACCGGCAAGGTTGGCGTGCTGATAGTCCGTGGCGCCGACCCAGTGTACGGGATCCCTGCGACGGCTGGATTCAAGAAGGCACTGGTCGGTTCGAGCACTGGCAAATTCAATGTGCCTATGATTGTGAGTTTCTCCAACCGGATGGATGATACGACCGCCCTCGCGGACATCATTCTCCCGGAACACTCCTCCTTTGAGGACTGGGGCGACGATGTACCTAACCCTGCTCCTGGCTACCAGACTATTGGGTTCCAGCAGCCGGTGGTTAGGCCATTCTTCGAGTCTAGAGGTCAGCACCTCGGCTCCAAGAGTTTCCCGGACGTGCTAATTTCGATGGCGCAGACCCTGGGGCTTGACCTCGGGCTGGCCGGCGAGACGTTCAAGGAGGTCCTAGAGGATGGGGCGCGGCGGCTATTCGATGCTGATCGCGGCTCGGTGAAAGCCACTGACTTCCCCTCATTCTGGAACGGTATTCTCGCGCGTGGCGGTTGGTGGGACACGTCTGCCCGGCATACGGGCCCTGTCCCGGACCCGCAGCCTCTACCCGCAAAGCCGGAGACACCGGAGTCGGGTGGAAGCGAGAGCAGTTACAGTTACGCTCTGGTGCCGTTTTTGTCCGCGTCGTTAGGTAGTGGGGAAGGGGCGCATCTGCCTTGGTTGCAGGCGACGCCGGATCCGATAACGACCGCGACGTGGCAGACATGGGTGGAGATCAACATTCGAGTCGCCGAGGACCTAGGTATAGAAGAAGGCGACGTCGTCAAGGTGACATCCGCGCATGGCACTATCGAGGCGCTGGCCTACCCACATCCGGGCATATCGCCGGACGTGGTCTCTGTGCCTCTCGGTCAGGGTCATGGAGCGGGCGGTCGGTATTCCGAGGGCAGAGGAGCGAACGTTCTGTCCATTCTCGCGCCGCTGGCAGACTCGCAGACCGGAGCCCTAGCCTGGGCAGCCACGCGAGTGAATTTGACGAAGACCGGCGACTGGGTCAGGCTGCCGAAGTTCGAGAACAGCGCTCCGGACCTGGCGGTGGATGAAGATCAGAAGGTTATTGAGCTGACGCCGATCGATTCGTAGGACCGGCGTGAGTAGAGGGGGCGACCCCTCGTCGGGATATCCATTGTGGAAAGTCCCGGTGAGTAGACGAAATGAGTCCCAAAGCCTGGTAGGCTAGGCAGGCCGGAGGGGCCTGCAGGAGAGCAGACAAATGGCGGAACCGAAGTGGGGAATGGTCATCGACGTCGACAAGTGCACCGGGTGCCAGGCGTGCGTTGTGGCGTGCCAGTCCGAGAACAACGTCCCCATTAACACTGAGGATATGTTCAACCAGCGGCGTGCCATCCAGTGGATACGCGTTGAGCGCTACTGGGAGGGCGAATTTCCTGACGTCAAGGCGCGGTTCATACCGATCCTATGTCAGCACTGTGGCGACGCCCCGTGCGAGCCTGTCTGCCCGGTCTTTGCTACGTATCACAATCCCGAGGGACTCAACGTACAGGTATACAACCGCTGCATTGGGACCCGGTTCTGCGCCAACAACTGTCCGTACCAGGTGCGATTCTTCAACTTCTGGGAGCCGGAGTGGCCTGAGAGCCTGACCAACCAACTGAATCCGGACGTCACGGTTCGAAGTCGTGGCATCATGGAGAAGTGCACCTTCTGTGTACAGCGCATTCGCCGGACAACCCGCGAGGCCCGACGAGATGGGCGCGAGGTTGAAGATGGTAATCGTGAGTTGAATCCCGCATGTGTCAATTCCTGCCCAACCGACGCGCTTCTATTCGGCGATCTCAACGATGCCGACAGCAAAGTTGCTAAGAAGCGAGAGCATGAGATGGGCGAGCACGGTCGAGGCTATAGGATGTTTGAGGATCTGGGCACCGAGCCGAACGTGCTCTATCTGAAGAAGGTCGATAAGGACGCCAAGGAAGTCGCGCATGCATAACGGGTTCGACAATGGTCACGCGACCGTGGCCACTCCGGCAGGAGTGACCCACGATCTGCTCGACCGTCATCGGACATACGGAAGTAAGTTCCGATGGACCGCGGTGATTCTGGGCATTTTGTTCATCCTGGGCATCATCGGGTTCGTTATTCGTATACAGAATGGCGTAAGCGACCCGTCAGTCTGGGGCTACTACGCCGCATTGTTTGCCTTCATCCTGGCCGCCGCACAGGCGGCGCCGTTGGTGGCTATCGCACCAAGGATCGCGAAGGCACACTGGCGACGACCGGTGACGCGAGCCGCGGAGCTATTCGCTGTCGTGGGCATTTTCAACCTGATACTTTTCATTCCGCTGATCTGGGTTCTGCCTGGTCTTGACGACGGTCGCCGCAGCCTGTGGTTTTTTGGAGAGTTGGATGTACCTGCCCACTTCCCGCAGTTCTTGACGACCTTGGCGCTGATATCTTTGACCGTTCTTGGCGTGGCGCTCTTGTGGATGTCTGCGCTTCCAGATCTGGCGGCGCTAAGGGATAGCTCTACTGGTAGTCGCCAGCGCTGGTACGTCCGTCTGGCCCGTGGTTGGCAGGGCACGTCGGCTCAGTGGAATATGCAGTACCACCGCGTGGGGATTCTGGGCGCTTTCTATTTCATAACCATGGTCTTCGTTCACTTCATGATCAGCGTCGACTTCCTAATGGCCCTGGTGCCTGGTTGGATAGACGCGCTGCTCCCGATCACCCAGACCCACAATGCCATGCAGGCGGGAGTGGCAACGGTGATCATAGCGATGTTCCTGTTGCGGAAATTCGGCGGATATCAGGACTACATCGGCCTTGATCATTTTTGGGCG
>CAJWER010000046.1 GCA_913030785.1 uncultured Chloroflexota bacterium
CGTCGATGTCGCGGCTGGTGCGGCGGTGGCTGTTGGCAAAGGCGCCTGTCCTGTCACAGGCGGCTCGATCACGATGTCTTCGCCGAACCCGGATAGTGCCAGCGTGATGATCATCATTGCCGACTCCTGGCCGATATCGCCCAGGAGGTCACCGCCGATGAGTCCGAGTTCAGCCTCGCCCTCCGCCACGATCTTGGCTACCAGGCTGTCGCTTGTCCGGACCCAGATGGTCAGGGCGAACTCGCCTGCCACACCACCAAATGCGCCGTCGACGGAGGTCGCAGTTAGTCGGTAGGTATCGATGCCGTCCAGCACTTCCAGGCCCGAGAGCGCGAGGTGCCGCAGCCCGGAAGCCTCCTGTATGACAAACGATGCAGGGTCGATTATCGTTCCGCCCTCACCGACGGTAACCTGCCACTCTCCAGTCACCGGATCCATCACGTACTGGGTGTCACCGAGGCCGACGTACTCAGTCTCGATGGTCACGAACAGCAGGTCCATCGCCAGCGTAGCCTCAACCGAGTTCGGGGCGACGTAGGCCCCCGTCATCTGGATGGGCACCTCCAGCGCGAAGCCTTCTGAATCCATACTCGCCACGATGTCGAGGTCGAATCGGAAGGATGACAGGCTGTCCATCGCTGCGATGGACGCCTCCATCACCTCAAGAGCCGACACCGGCAGCGGAGTCGGCGTTGGCGTAGGAGGCGGAACGGGCGTGGGAGTCGGCTTCGGTGTGGTCGCGATAGCCTCCACAGTGGGGGCGGCCGACTCCGGCGTTGCATCGGTGGCCGTGTTCGTGTCCAGGACCGTTTCGTCGCACGCCGCAGCGACGGAAACCACCAGGACTGCCAGCAAACCTACGAGGATTCGAATATTCATGATTTCCAGTGCCAAACAGACACCGTGAACATGTACCCATAATATCACGGGTGGTCTCGCCCGATTTGCCCCGGAGTCGATGGCAACGGCCTCAGCCATCGCATACAATATCTACGGTACCAAGGCGACGGAGTACGTACGAATCGCAAGAGGTCGAAAATTGATCCAGATCTACACTGACGGCTCTTGCCTGGGGAATCCGGGCCCTGGCGGATGGGGCGCGGTAATCATCGAGGACGGAAGGAAGCGCACCCTGAGCGGCGCCGACGAGAGCACCACGAACAACCGAATGGAGATGCTCGCCGTGATTCAAGGGCTTGCAGCAGTGCCCGAAGCTGAACAAGTCACGGTGTTCAGTGATAGCCGGTACGTCGTGAACACGATGACGCGCGGTTGGAATCGTAAGTCCAACGTGGATCTGTGGGACCGTCTCGACGCCGAGGTAGCCGCTCATAGAGTCGAGTGGAGGTGGGTACGAGGTCACGACGGGAATCCCGGTAATGAGGAGGCGGACTCCTTGGCCACAGCCGCGGCGAAAGGCGATGCGAACCCATCCCAGCCGAGACTAAGCCATGTCGACGACACGGGCAAGGCAGGCATGGTGGATGTCGGCGACAAGGCGACCACAGTGCGTGAGGCCACCGCCAAGGGCACCGTTTTGATGCGTGCCGAGACCTTCGCCCTGATCAAGGCGAACGCCGTAAAGAAAGGGGACGTGCTCGGTGTCGCGCGAGTGGCCGGCATCATGGGCGCCAAGAACACCTCCCAGCTAATCCCACTCTGCCACCCTTTACCGCTCGACAAGGTGAGCGTAGATTTCGAACTCGATTCCGAGGCAAACTCCGTCAACATAACCGCAACGGCCAGAACCACCGCCAAGACGGGCGTCGAGATGGAGGCCCTTACCGCCGTTAGTGTCGCCGCCCTGACCATCTACGACATGTGCAAGAGCGCGGATCGTGCCATGAGAATCGACGTGATCAGGCTGGTCAGCAAAAGTGGTGGTAGGAGCGGGGACATTACCCTCGAATAGCACCGTTCGCGTTCGACGGTAGAGACATCCGCCATCTGCGGCCAAAAAGCCTGCGTGGTTCCACGCACCTACTACCCCTGCTGTCTCCGATGCGCCCGCGAATACGCGAATTCTACTATGCGTTCACTCCCCAACAACCCCGTGTGAACGCGCCAGTTCTGTGGAAGTGTTGGGGTTTGCGAACGAGCGTCTTACTGGCCATGTGCGAATATAATCGCAGGCTTAGCTCCAATCTGGTCCACCGCGTGCTGGCAAATCCCAGCAAAGAGCATCTGGACAAGCTGATGGACGTGATCCAACTGGGCAACCTCTCATCTCTGTCGAACGTACTGGATGAAGAGGTCCTGGAATTCCTGCGCTCCCTCGTCAGCCAACCCTAGCCTTGGTCTTGCCACTACTCCCAGTCGAAAAACACGCTCATCCACCCGCTCGTCCCAGAGGCGATCATCCGGTAGATTTCCTCGGCCTCCTCGGGTTTCGCCACATGACTGATCAGGTGGTCGACCTTCAGTTCGCCTGACGCGATCAACCGTAGGATTGCCGACCGATCACCCTGCTGAGTCCACGGCCAGTACTTGTGCGGCCTGCTCAGGTCAAGTGCGTACGTTCCGCGAATGTCGAGCTCGCGCCGCAGCAGGTCCACCTGTAGGCCAAGATCTACCTTGCCTGGAGGGCTACCAACCAGCATCACCTTGCCGTGGACTGCAGCTGCTTCCATGCAGTCGATGAGCACTCGTGGATCGCGCGCAACATGAAATGCGCTATGTACACCGCGCTTGGCAATGGCGCGGATCGACTCGACCGTTGCACTATCCGACGCATTCACCGTGTGGGTTGCGCCGCTAGCTGTGGCCATGTTGAGCCTGGCCGTATCGAGGTCCACTCCGATGACGGGATATGCCCCGGATATGCGGCAAAAGGCCGTGACGAGCTGGCCGACAACGCCCTGGCCGAATACTGCCACAGACTCGTCGATCTGAAGCTCCGCCCTGCGCACACCATGAAGGGCCACGTCGCCGAGCCTGGCAAAAGCCGCCTGCTCGTCGGTAAGATCGTACTCGATGCGCTGGATATTTCTCAGGTGGCCCAGCTCAGGGTCCGGCTTGGCCAGCCAATGAGAGCCGTGGGGGCCCCAGGCCATCACACGATCATCGACGACAAACCCTTCAACTCCCTCACCGGTGGCCTGAACATGGCCGACCGTCGTGTAGCCCATATATCGTCGGCGATCTTGATTGACACCTGGGCCGAACCCGCTACGCTCGCTACCGGCGCTGATCTGCGATCGATGAATGCGAACGAGCACCTCTCCCGGGCCTGGCTCGGGAATGTCAAAATTCTCAATCTCGACCTTGTCTCCGCCGATCTGGACCAGTCTCCGTCCCACTTCCGGCATTTGTAGTGCTCCTTTTGCTAGGGTGGCCACCTAGCTGCATATGCATCGGCTGGCCGTATTGGCCAGTCTACTGCCTCTCCGATGGCTTTGCATCGTATTCGACCAAGAGGCTGAACTCCTAGGCGTTGTATCATAGTGCGCAGGGGCGGCGCGTAGCGCCCGCGTATCGGACACTTCGCAATGAGCCATGAATAAAATTCGCTGGCCGTTCATTGATTCGTTATTGGGCTCACGCCGTTCCGGGAGACGACGGGGGCTCGTCGTCGGCCTCGGGAATCCAGGTGATCGATATGAGAAGACGCGTCATAACGTCGGCTTCTGGTGCGTAGACCGCCTGGGTGAAGAGTACTCCATCAAGGTTGGCGGTCGCCATCGGCTGGCCCTCACCGGTGAGGGCCGTATAGGGGTCGAGGATGTAGTCCTGGCAAAACCCCGAACCTTCGTCAATGAGAGTGGCAAGGCCGTGACCTCACTCATGACGCGCTATCGGACGACGGCCTCCGACCTTCTCGTTGTCTACGACGACATGGATCTTCCCGCGGGGAAAATCCGGCTGCGACCCAACGGTGGGGCAGGTGGTCACAACGGGATCAAATCCATCATTGGCGCCCTGGGGACCCAGGGATTCGCCAGGCTGCGGGTTGGCGTCGGGCGCCCTGGTGCGGTGGATGATCAGATCGAGCACGTGCTTGGCAGGGCCAGCGCCGAAGACCAGAGCCTGGTGGACGCCGCTGTGGAGACCGCCGTGGAAGTGATCGCCTGCTTCCTGTTGGAAGGCGTTGACATGGCGATGAACAGGTACAACTGATACTGGCGCTCGAAGGTCCGCTTTCGTCTTGAAGGGCCACTCACGCCTTGCTACACTTCAGGCCGCACCGAGGAGGTATTTGAACTTGATACTGACTTCCGACGAGGTACGGCACATCGCCGCTCTTGCCAGGGTTGCGATGACCGATGACGAGGTCGAGCGCATGCGCGGCGAACTGTCCGATATACTCGGCCACTTCGACACGCTCCAGCAGGTCGACACCACGGGTGCCGAGCCCACCGGCCACTCCGCTGGCCTGGAGACCGTTATGCGCGAGGATATCCCCGAAGCCTCCACGCCCAGAGACGACATCCTGGCAAACGCACCGCGCAGCGAGGACGGGTTCATCCGTGTCCGCGCGGTTCTGGAGTAGGCGGCATTGGAGCTATCTGACCTCACAATCGGACAGGCAGGCGACCTCCTCGCTCAAGGGGACATCACTTCAACTGGACTCACCAGGGCCGTGCTGGATCGCATCGCGGCCGTAGAGGAGCGGACGAAGGCCTTCGTTACGGTGACGGAAACGCTGGCCATGGAGCAGGCCGAGGCTGCCGATCATCGCATAAAGGCTGGCGATGCACGACCGCTGACAGGCATCCCCATGTCCCTCAAGGACAATATGTCCACGAGAGGCGTCGTCACCACCTGCTCATCACGCATGTTAGAGGGTTTTGTGCCGACATACGACGCGACGGTCGCCCGTCGGCTATACGGCGAGGGTGCGGTGATGGTCGGGAAGGGCAACCTGGACGAGTTCGCCATGGGCTCGTCCACCGAGAACTCGGCCTTCCATCCGACACACAACCCGTGGGATCTGGACCGTGCGCCTGGCGGAAGCAGCGGAGGTCCGGCTGCGGCGGTATCTGCCGGGGAGGCCGTCTACTCTCTTGGCTCGGATACCGGCGGCAGCATACGGCAGCCAGCCGGATTTTGCGGAGTGGTCGGCTTGAAGCCGACATACGGCTTGGTTAGCAGGTACGGGCTCATCGCCTTCGCCAGTTCTCTTGACCAGATCGGGCCCATCACCCGGGACGTTGCCGACGCTGCGATCGTCATGACCGCCATCGCAGGGTACGATCGGCGAGACTCCACCTCAATCGACTACACGCCTCCCGACTACACCCAGGCGCTTGGCAAGGACGTGCGCGGGTTGCGCGTTGGCGTGCCCAGAGAGTACTTTGTGGACGGCATGGAACCTGGCGTTGAGTCAGCCGTGCGCGAGGCGATTCGAGTGCTGGGCGACTTGGGCGCTATCGTCGAGGAGACCTCGCTGCCGCACACCCCTCAAGCGCTGGCGGTCTACTACATCATCGCTCCCTCCGAGGCCTCGGCGAACCTGGCTCGATATGACGGGGTCAAGTACGGCTATTCCGCCAAGGACGCCAGCAGCATGTGGGACGCCCTGGAAAAAACTCGCCAGGAGGGCTTTGGCCCCGAGGTCAAGCGCCGCATCATGCTCGGGACGTACGCGCTGTCCGCTGGATACTACGACGCGTACTACCTCAAGGCCCAACGCGTGCGTACCCTCATACGCCAAGAGTTCGACGAGGCGTTTCAGAAGTTCGATGTGCTGGTCACTCCAACGTCGCCTTCGGTGGCCTTCAAGCTGGGGGAGAAGACCGAGGATCCCATGTCAATGTATCTCAACGACATATTCACCCAGCCCGCGAACATCGCCGGGGTCCCCGCCATATCTGTGCAGGGCGGGATGGTAGACGGGCTCCCGGTGGGTCTCCAGTTCACGGCGAGCCACATGCAGGAGGAGACGCTGCTGCGTGTGTCGCATGCGTACGAGCAGGCCACCGAATGGCACCACCTGCGTCCGAATATCTAGGAAAGACTCCGGGCACCCAAACCAGAAGGAGCGCATGATCCATGGCAAGGAGTAGTGACCGGTTCATAGTCGGCTTCGTTTCGACACCCCATCCGCACTCAGTCCTCCACATGAAGACGCTGGATGTGTTGGACGCCATCAAGTCGGTGCACGTGTGCGGTCTCGAAGGGGAGGACGTGGACATGTTGGCGGCCGAGACGGACAAGGTTGCCTCGACGACGAATAGCCTCGACGAACTGCTCGCCCGGGAAGACATCGATGCCCTAGTCGTGTCCGTGCGCAATGATGTGTGCCCGATGGTTCTAGAGGCCGGAATAGCAGTTGGCAAGGGGTCGCTGTTCGAGAAGCCTGGCGCACTTCGTGCCGACGATCTCCGCCGGATCATGGAGATTGCCAAGTCCCATGGGCTGGTCATGGGCGCAATGTTCCAGAACCGTACCAACCCAAAGGTCGTCGAGACTCGGGAGGCACGACGTGGCGGAGCCCTGGGCACCGTAATGGCGGTGGAGGGACGGATGGTAACCTCCCAGGTCCGATACCGTGATCCCAACCACTGGCTATTTCGCAAGGGCATGAGCGGCTCAGGTATCCTGAGTTGGCTGGGCTGCCATCACATCGACCTGATGTGCTACATGATGGAGGAACGGATAGTCGAGGTCACAGCGCTGGTGGGCAATCAGAATCCGGAGAGGATCGAGGTGGAAGACACCGCGATCCTGGCCGTCAGATTTGAGGGAGGCGCCCTCGGCTCGCTCCACGCTGGCTACCACTTGCCGGGGAGTGACGCCGGATACACCGGTGCATCCTACGATTCCTTCCTCGCGCTTCGAGGGACCGAGGGATATGCACGTATGCCAATGGAGGAAGATGGCTATACCCTGTACAGCCAGGCCACGGGATGGGCGGCCCTTGGCGAGCAGTATCGTTCCTTTTCACCACCCGATTCGAAGGCATATGGCGGCTTCGCGGGCGAACGCTTCCTGGAGGACTACTTGCAGGCTACCCGGACGGGCGATGAGGCCCCGGCGCCCATCGAGGCCGCGGTCCACGTGCTAGAGGTCATCGACGCAGCCATCGAGTCCTCCGCGACAGGCCGCATTGTGAGCATCGCGAAACCATAGGTCAGCGCGGCTCAGAGTCTGTCAAGCTATCGAACGGCGTATTATCATATGTAGGATTTGACCGGCACCCGGGCGATAACGAATGAGCATGATAGAAGCCAAGCACACCAGTCCAGGACGCTCTCGCCTCCGCTCCGTCGCGGCGGCAGCGCTGCTCGTCGTGGGAGCAATGCTACTAGTGGTGTCAGTGTCATACTATGCCTACGATGCCTGGGCCAAAGCCGGGGTTGACGATCTCAACGTCGAGCTTGCGAGGCCCGACGGGTTTTCGATCCCTACTATCGATGCGCCACCCGAGGAAGACGCTGCCTCGCCTGTCACGGAAAAAGAGAATCTTCAGACTCGAGATATTGGTGAGACGAAACCTGGCACAGTGGAGAGCACGGCTTCTCAACCCGTGGCTGTGCCGCAAATCTCGCTTCCCACTAGTCAGGACACCGCCGTATTGACCGCCTCGTCTGGGGACGATAATGCCGTCCAAATAGTAGCCGAGACAGACAAGGAGCGGGCACCGAGCGGTAGCGCGGACCTGGGTGCTGGCGCCGCGATTAGTCCGGAGACGCTGGATAGGCTCAATACCGCTGCGGCCACACTGGCAACGATCGAAGATCCATGGGTCGCGGCCTCCAGCGCCGAGGCTGCTCTATACACTTTGGCATTGACAGATGGAATGATGCCGGGCGCCCTGATGCCTGCGACGCGCATCAGGATCCCCGCGCTCAATCTGGACTCTCGTGTCGCGGAGCTTGCCGTCGTACGCTCCGATGACAGCGCGTCGTGGGAGACGCCGAAGCACGTTGTTGGTCACATACCTACGACCGCCAACGCCGGCTCCGGTGGTCAGGGCTGGTACTTCGGCCACCTGGAAAGTCCAATAAAGGGCGAGGGAAGCGTGTTCCGGCGTTTGCCCGAAGTGGCGACCCTTCTCAAGGACGATCCGGACAGGCCGGTCTATGTCTTCCTGGAATCCGGGGACCGAAGTTTTGCCTATCGCATATACAACGTCGAAGTGGTCTCCCAGGAAGAGCTGGTCATCGCCGACTCTGGCACTCAGGACATTACCCTGGTGACCTGCACCCCACGGTTCGTGTACGACCAGAGACTCCTCGTGACCGCCGCCCTGGTAGGTGTCCTAGAGTCGTGATTCTTTGCGACTGGCATCCACTCTGCATCGATACTCGCCTGGGGTCGTCATGATTCGCTACGGACTATTCGTTGCTGCCGCGGTGGCCGTCGTGGCCCTAATAGCCCTCATGTCCTGGGCGCTCTCAAACCGCTCGCCGGTGACCGGCTTGAGCGGGGTCACACGAGTGACCAAGCCTGCGCCGGATTTCACCCTCGATCTCATGGACGGCGGCCAATTGCTCAGGTCAGAGCTTGCAGGCAGGCCGGTCGTCATCAACTTCTGGGCGTCCTGGTGCACCCCTTGCCGCGATGAGGCAGCTGGCCTTGAGCGGACGTGGCGCGACTACGAGGGACGAGGAGTCGTGTTCGTGGGCATCGATATACAGGACTCCGAATTGGACGCGCGCTTCTACCTGGAAGAGTTCGATGTGACCTACCCAAATGGGCGCGATGAGGACGGGAAGATTAGCGTCGAGTACGGGGTCGTAGGCCTGCCGGTTACCTTCTTCGTGAGCAAGGAAGGTGTCATCGAGCGGCGGTGGGTTGGCGCGATTCCTGAGTCTCGCCTGCGCGACTGGACCGAATCACTGGCACAGGGGCTGCCTCTGTCCGATAACGACGAGGAGCCCGACCCAGATCTGTTCCGCCAACTCCGGTAGTAATCTATCTAGTCGTAGAGCCAGTCCACGTCGAAGCTCGTTATCTGGGTGGTGCTCAGCTTCCCCTCGTCTACGTCTCCGGCCACGTGCCCGAGCAACACCCTGTCTCCCCGGAACACAATTGCGGTGTAGCAGTACCAGCCGTCCGGGTCGTCCTCCAGGACCTTCGTGTTCTCCCAGGTTTGACCGTCGTCCCTGGAAATTGCCACGTTGAAGGGCGTCCGGCGGCTGTCCAGGCCGTTATTGTTCCAAAGCGCAATCAGATCCCCGGTTCCAGGGATTCTTTCAATCGAGGCAGGTGACAGTGGCGATCGGAGAGGACTGGGACGGGGCGCGGTCCATGTCTCTCCGCCGTCCTCCGAGTTGGCGTAGTACTGGGTCCCGGCGTCAGTGCGAATGAATGACAGCAACCTGTCGGGCGACAGTTCCACCACGCCCGGTTCCTGGAACGTGATCCTGCCCTCGCCCGACTCGTCGGGCCTGAGCACCGACTTGCTCCTGCGCCACGTTCGCCCCGCGTCGTCCGACATGTAGTACATGATGTGGCCGTGCGCGTCCCACTTTCTGTCCGCGTCGGCATGCTGGGACACGGGAGCTATGAGGCGTCCGCTGGCAAGCTGCACCACACGGTCATTGTTTAGCACATAGTATCCGACCTGCTCGTCGGGGATCATCTCGATCGGTTCGCTCCAGGTGGAGCCCTCATCGGTGCTAAGCCGCATCATGGGCCGGGTGTCGGCCAGCGAGTCCTTCACCAGGTAAAAGAGTGCAATCTCCTCGTCCAGTCGCAACAGCGAGACGGACATGACGTTTTGCAGCCCCTCATTGGCCACGATGGTGACGTCCTCGGTTGTCCAGGTCGCGCCGTCGTCAGAGGAGAATCGGGCCGCGATGTCGGCGGCGTCCTGATCACGGCCTCCGCCGGTAAACCGCGTATAGGCGAACATGATTCGGCCGTCCGTCAACTCGACGAAGTCGCCCTCGCTGTTCCTCGGGTTTCCAGGGCCCGGTGGCAGCAAGATGTTGCGGTCCACCAGCGAACGTTCGGGGGTCGGCAGAGCGGTCGGAATAACCGGCGGCAACAGGACCGATGTCGCGGTCGGCTCCGGAACAGGCTCTGGCGTGGAGCATGCCGCGACGAGGAGGACGGCTGCGAATGCCGCTACTATGATGCGATGGAGAGAGCGCTCCGTAATCACTCCTCCATTATACCGGGCTCAGGCGCATCGGCGATGTGTCAACACGAGACGCATCGCCTGAATGGCCGATGGGAGTCATACGACCTACTGCTGAAATATAGTACAAACGCACCAACCGGCGATTGTGCAGGGCTGATATAGTCGTGGCGATAGGTCCTGTCCGGCTCGGCCGTTGACCACAATTGGGAGTAGAAGATGCCAAAATATTGGATGATCGGCTCCGGGGTCGCGTTGGGTGTGCTGCTCATCGCCGCCATAGCGGTTGCTCTGATGAGAGATGCCGTCATATTACCTGAGGGCTCGCCGGAGAGGGCTGTGCAGCTCTATCTCAAGGCCATTTCTGAGGAAAACTTCGAGGCCGCCCAGGCAACTCTGTCCTCCGATCTGAAGGAGCGGTGCTCTCTGGAGGCGTTGTACTCCCGGTCCTACGCCAGAGAAAACCTCGACGATTCCAGGGTGGCTCACGATGTCACCAACTTTGTCGATGACAAGGCGATAGTCGTGTTCGAGGTGACCCAGTTGTCACGCGGCGGCCCCTTCGATCTCAACGAGGAAACACACGACGAGCACTACACGCTGGTCCGCGAGGAGGGGGAGTGGCGCATCTCGGCCAGCCCATGGCCCTACCAGGGCTGCACGCAACCCCGGATACCCATCGTGAAGCCGACTATAGTGTCCGCGACAGAACCGGTCCCGGCCACCACCACCGACACAGCCCGATGACGCACATCGCGCAGGACAGGAGTCGTAGCTGATGGAAAGCCTGTTGTTCCTGATACCGGCCCTGCTGATACTAGCGGTGCTCGGCGCCATCGTATACGGTCTGGTGGCCCTCGCCAGGCGGCGTAGGGGATTCCAGGAGGTCGATCCTGGAATCGGCAGCGTGCGCCGACTGTACTTCTATGTCGTTTCCTTCGTCGCGTTGATGATGGCGGCGTCCGGCGTCGTCGTGACCACCCTGTTCGTCCTCGATTCGATTTTCGTGGGCTCCACCGTCTCGGGCAACACCGTGCGGCTGGCCTCCGGTCTTGCACTAATCATCGTGGGCCTCCCGCTGTGGTACTTCCACTGGCGGATGGTGACACGGTTCGTTGCAGATCTGCCCGTGGAGGCACGCTCGGTCCTGAGGAAGATCTACATATATCTCGTCCTCGGAACCGCCGCGATGTTTTTCATTAGCGCGGCTTTCGCAGTACTGTCATTCCTTCTCGGCGACGGGGACTACTCCGGCTACCCCTGGGCCACACTGGTTGTCTGGGCGGCGGTGTGGGCCTTCCACTGGCGTATGGAGAGCCAGGAGGGTCAGCCGACTCCGGAGACCCGTTCCGTCCGTAGACTCTACCTCTATCTGCTCGCGTTGGGACTGCTGTCCGCCACTACTTTCGGGGCCGCCCAGCTGATCTACGGAATTCTGCGCGAGGCGTACGTAGGCCTGACAGCCGAATCAATAGTAGTGCCATCGTCCGGTCGATTGTGGAGCTCTGGAGCGCAACAGGCGCTGGCCATGCTCCTGGTTGCGGCGCCTGCCTGGGCAGTGCACTGGTTCCATTTCACCAGGAAAGACGGCGGATCCACCATGCGGCAGGTGTACCTCTACGGGTTCGTCATTGCCGGGAGTGCGGTGACTATCCTGATCGGAGCCGGCACCATAGTATTTGGCGTTCTCGAGTGGGTAATCGGCCTGCCGGTTGCCACGGCAGCCGCCCAGTTCCGGTTCCTGCCTGGGGGCATCGCCACGCTGATCGTCGCCGGAGCGGTCTACGTCTACCATCGATCGGTGGCAGGGTCAGAGGATGAGTCGTGGTCGCCTGAGGCATGGGCGGTGCGCGGAGCCGTCCTCTACGCATCAACAGCGGTCGGTGTGGCCTTGACCGCGTTCGCTGTAGGTGCGCTTGTCGAAACTGTTTTCGAGGCTATAGAGGGATCAGGTTCGTTTTCTGGCGGGGATCTGTGGAGAGACAGACTTGCTCTTACAATCACCTTCGGCATCCTCGGTGGTCCCCTGTGGGTCTACTACTGGAGCGCCATTCGTCGCAGGGTTCTCTCCGACGGAGTCGAAGAGCGCCTGACGACAGCGCGAAAGATCTTTATCTTCGGGATCCTTGGCGTGGGAATGCTAGCGCTGCTCGGCAGCGTCAGCGTTCTACTGTTCACATTCCTCCGGGAGCTTCTGGACGGCCAGTTATCGGACGTCATTAGCGACGCGAGAGGGGCGATCGTAGTTTTAGTGCCGGCCCTGATTGTCCTGCCCTACCATTGGTTCGTCTACAGGGAGGACCGCAGGCTCGCACCCGAATCCGAGGCGGGAGACCGCCCGACCATGCGCAAAAAGGCCGTGACCGTCCTCGTTGCAGCAGGAAGCGCGGCATTCCTCGAAGGGCTGGAAAAGGCGTTGGGCTACCGTGTGGATCTTCTGCAACGCGCTGACCAGGGCTTCTTTGTTCCCGAGATATCCGAGGAGCAGGCCTACACCCTGGCCAGCCGCATCGTGGACGCGGAGGGACTCAACGTCCTAGTGGTCCCAGAACCGGACGGCGTAAACGTCCTTTCGTACCGGTAGTCGGCTACCCTGATGAGGTCTTGCTAGAATAGCCGCGATCAGGGAAGTGATCCCCTAGCGGACCACCCCGCGTGTCTTGAGGCCGCTTATGTCGTCAGGCGCGTATTCGTACTCGGCCAGGACCGCGTCAGTGTGCTGCCCCAACGTCGGGGCAGCCGTGCGGACCGAGCCAGGGGTCTCCGACAGCTTGATCGGGATCCCGATGTTCCGGGTCGTTCCCGCCAAGGGGTGCTCCAATTCCACCACCATGTCTCGCGCTGTCACCTGCGGGTCCGCGAAAACCTCGGCCATGTCGTTTATTGGACCGCAGGGCACCCCAGCGCTTTCCAGCACCTCCAGCCAGTGGGCCGTAGATTGCTGCGAAAGGGTGTCTTGGAGCGTATCCTCCAGTGGGACCACGTTCTGCATTCGAAGGGCGTTGCTGGCGAATCTTTCTTCCTCTAGCAGATCCTCGCGGCCGATGGCCCCGCACAGCCGCTCCCAGTTGGCCTGGTTTGCCCCGCCTATCATTATGTAGCTGTCTTTCGTGGCAAAGGCCTGGTACGGGGCGGACAGGTGGTGTCCCGAGCCAACCGGGCCCGGTGGGACGCCTGTGGCGAAGAACATGGCCGACTCCCAAATCGTATAGGCGATCCCAGCCTCCAGCAGCGACGCGTCGATGTGTTGCCCCACTCCGGTCTTGAGCCGGCTGACATAGGCGTTCATTATCCCGAACGCCGCGTATATCCCCGCGTTCAGGTCCGTGATTGGCGGGCCGTTCCTCATGGGTGGGCCGCCCGCCACACCTGTGATGGACATGAGGCCTGACATCCCCTGAGCCATCAGGTCGAATCCCGGTCGGTCCTTGTACGGCCCGGTAGTGCCGAAACCCGAAATGCTGCAGTAGACGAGTGCCGGATTCTCCCTGTGTAGATCCTCGTAGCCGAGCCCCATGCGGTCCATGGTCCCCGGCCTCATGTTTTCCACTACCACGTCCGCGGCTCCGGCCATGCGGCGGACAATCGTTTGCCCCTCACCGGACTTCAGGTCGATCACAATGCTGCGCTTGTTGCGGTTGATTCCCATGAAGGCGGCCGACTCGCCGTTGATGAATGGAGGCCCGCTCCGCCGGATGTCGTCACCGCCGTTGGGCTTCTCTATCTTGATAACATCGGCACCCATGTCGGCCAGAAGCATGGTGCAAAACGGACCTGCCATGAACTGCGTGAGGTCCAGCACCTTAATTCCGTCCAACGGCGGTTCGTGAGTCACGGGTTGATCTCCCTAACTAGTGGCCCGAAAACCGAGGCTTGCGACGTTCGAGGAACGCGCGACGCCCTTCCTGAAAGTCCTCGCTATCGAAGTTGACGAAGGGGAGGGTAGCCTCTTCTGCAGTTAGATCGGCGGAAGAGGGGTTATCAACTACCTGCCGCAGTATCTGCTTGTGGACTCTGTGAGACAGAGGAGCCAGATCCGCGATCTCGTGGGCCAACTCCTCCACGTAGCTGTCGCTCTCCTCGAGAGGGACGACCTTGGTGACCAGACCTATACGAAACGCCTCGGGGGCGTCGATCGTTCGTCCGCTGAGCAGGATGTACGACGAGTTGCCGGGGCCGATCAGCCTCACCAGCCTGTCTATCTCGTGGTGGCCGACAACGATCCCCAGGCGCGCCGCGGGTATCGCGAACCGACCGTTGTCGGCGGCGATGCGCATGTCGGCGGCGAGGGTCAACTCACATCCACCGCCGATGCAAAACCCCTTGATGTGGCAGATCGTCGGCACCGGCAGCGCCTCGATCGCGTCTACAGCCGCGTCGAAGGCGGCCTGATACACCTTTGCCTGCTCGGAATTGGTGCGGAATCGGTCGAAGTCTTTGATGTCCGCCCCCGCGGAGAAAGACTTCTCATCTGCGCCTCTGAGTATCACAACCCGGACGCTATCGTCCGCCGCGAGCTCCGTAGCCAGGCGGCGTAACTCCAGCCAGCCTTCGTGTCTGATGGCGTTGCGCTTCTCGGGACGGTTGAGCACGATGGTGGCAATGCCGTCATCACGCTCGACATACATGTCTGCGGGCAAGTGGGAATCCTCCGTCTTGTGAAGGCGTTGCGATGTTATATCACGGTGTGGAGGGCACGCAACAAGCTGGAGGTGCAGGTGGGGTCAGTACGACGAGTAGCCGCCGTCCACGGGGATAGCCGTGCCTGTGACGTAGTCAGATGCTCCGCTGGCCAGGAAAACCGCCGCACCGGCGAGGTCGCCAGGCTCCCCCCAGCGGCCAGTTGGGATACGCGAGGTTATGAACGCGTTCCGCTCGCTGTTCGCCGGCTGCTCGTAGGCCGCGGTCAGGTCGGTGTGTATCCAGCCGGGTAGGATGGCATTTACCTGAATGTTGTCCTTTGCCCAGGCGATGCCCAGGCTCTTGGTCAACTGCACTACGCCGCCCTTGCTGGCGGAGTATGACGCCACCCAGTCGCTGCCGAACAGCGAGGTCATCGACCCGATGTTGATCACTTTCCCGCCGCCGGACGCTGCCATAGTCGGGTGGGCCGCCTTTGCGCACAGAAATACGCCCCGTAGATTGATCCCCATGACTTGGTCCCACTCCTCGACACTGTAGTCTTGAGGCGGCTTTCGGACGGCGATGCCGGCGTTATTGACCAAACAGTCCAAGCGGCCGAATCGATCGAGGACAGCAGACATCGTTTCGGCCACCGAGTCCTCGTCAGCCACATCCAGGGCCAGACCCAGCGCATCCGCGCCCAGTTCACGTATTGCCTCCACGGCAGACGCGGTCTTAGCCTCGTCCCGTGCGGCTACGACGATGTTTGCTCCGGCGGTTGCGAGCCCCTTTGCTATGCCCAGGCCGATGCCGCCGTTTCCCCCGGTGACCATCGCAACCTTGCCCGTCAAATCGAACATGCCTGCCATTTGATTACCTCGTGATAGGCGTAGTTGGTGATAGTGAGGCGGTGTTCCAAGGACCGAAGTCCTCCCCACCCAAGAGAAAATGAAAAAAGAATTGATTTCTGAGAAACACCCTCAGGCTCCCGGCCCTTCGGCGGGCTCAGGACAGGCGACGGGGCTCAGCCCCTCTGCACATCCCGGAAAGCAGTGGAGCCCTGTTTCTGACGTATTTGGCGGGACAATCGAACCAACTGCCTGGGCGGTAAGAATCGGGTTCTGCAAGCAGGACTCTGGTTATGGTACCCAACCCCTGACTACGACAGGAGCTGTC
>CAJWER010000047.1 GCA_913030785.1 uncultured Chloroflexota bacterium
AACAAAAAACCCCACGATTGTGGGGCTTGATGTTGTAGAAAGGGTAAATCTATTTAGGATACTTTCCGAACAATTTTTTATATAGTTGACGATTATATTTTTTCACTGTTCTTGCAACATCATATAATTCTAATGGATAAGTCAAATAGAAACCAAGTAAAACCATTTCCTGGGTTTTATCTAAATCTTGATTATAGTTAGGATAACCAGGTTCAATCCCATCAGAACTTAAATTTTTCCACTTATTACTATTATAATGGTCTCTATCATATTCCCCATACATTTCATTTATTACTAATTGCCTTATAATTAATAACGAAAGAGAAGCTCCTTTAATTATTAATCCCCTTTTCCAATCACGAGCATAAGCATGTCCTGCAGTTGGTAATAAAAAAGAATACAGAACTCCTAAACCTGGACTTTTCTTTTCATTTTGATACCACAACATTTTTTCAGTTTGACTCATTACAGAGGTATCAGGAACTACAATCTGGGAAAATGATAAATTTAAAAAAAGGAATACTAGGATTTTATTAGTCATTAGACTCTCCACTTGTTTAATTAACTAACAATAATCTACACATCATCCCACAAACAAAAAACCCCACTAATGTGGGGCTTGATGTAGTAATGTGATGCGATTAATCATTTCTTTCCAAACTTAATTGTCAAACCCAGGTTAACATAATTAAATGAATTAGGTATAGATGGTACTGACCTGTAGCGGTTGTTGATGTTGTAAAACAAAATTTCGTTACCCTCTGAAAATTCTGATAAACAATAATATGCCTCAACAGTGGCAAGCAGGTTGTCCTTGATATTATAATAATATTGCCCAACTAATCCGTAGTCATAATCATTAAATCCAGCACCATCTACCCAAAATTCTCTATCATAAGTTTCGGTCATAATATCCTCATTGACATAACTCGAATTATTGGCTTTCCATTTTCTTTTTCCTTCAATAAAATATCCACCCTCAACACCAAAATAGAGACCACTGCCCATAAGATAGGTAACAAATAATTTTACGAAAGTAGCCTCAAAAATATATTCTTCATCAAAAGTAAAGCCACCTGCTCCGGTGCCATTAATCTCTATATCATATCCATATGTAAGATATTTTAATCCACCAAGCACTCCATATTCAAATTCATTAATAAGGTTAAAATTCATTTTTCTAAATGGATTTTGTGTTAAAAAACCAAATTCATCTGAATCAACAAAATCTTTCCAATCTTTTCCATAGAAGGACTGGTTCATCCCAACCATTACCGAAGTATTTTTGAATAGACCCGATTGAGGATAAACACTACCTATGAATAATATTATACAAAAAATTGCTTTCATAAAAAATATCCTTATCTAAATCATACAATGATTCCAACAGGCTCAACTATCGGCTTTGGTGGTGGTTTAAGGACATCTACCCATACCATGAGATTCCATATCAACAGAATTAGAGCAATTGTCCAAAAGTTTTTACTAAACTTCATGAACCTAATTTAGGAATTAATAATGAAAGAAGATAAAAAAGTGTCTTGGGAAGATATTGCATGGTCAAATATGTACTCCATAGAAGCATTGATGAACATACTTGAGGACAAGGGATTGATTACAAAACAGGAAGTCTTGGGAGAACTGCAGAAACTAAAGGTTGAGCATCATAAGGATATGAATTAAGTATGTGGATCAGCAATAAATAATTCTACAAATTCGTTAGGAGAGTCGATACCGTCCAGATCGTAGTGTTCGGCAGTATTGCGAACCCACCATAGGCGATCCTCGCGAACCTGCTGAACCTCGAAATCCAAACCTGACCAGGTGAGAGCCTCCGGCGTGGATCTGAAATCCCCCTTCTGCCTTTCGTCGCCGAGTAGCCACTCAGGGTGTGCAATTTTCAGGGAATAGGTCAGCCGCCCGTGGGGTTTGCCAAAGGCGTCGTGGGTATCGTTCATGCGGATGGAGCCAAAGATCTCCATCCCCGCCTGCCGCGCACCACTTGCCATCACCGGGGTCGGATCCGAGATCGCCGCGTTGAGAGGCTTGCCCAATCGCTGAGTTTCCCAGTACTGGGGTTGGCCCTTGCCCACGGCGATGCCCCACATCATGCACCAGGCAACGCTCCTGACTCCAACTTTGGCCAACGGGGTCAGGCGCTGTTCAAGGAATGGTTCTGCGCCCTCGATAGCGGCCTCCGAAAACACAAGGTCGCCGTCGTCGTCGACGATCAGTGCACCCCTGGTCCTGGCCGCGTTGATCCGCGCGTCAACCCTGGCTGTGTTGATCCGGCTCGGGGATGAACCCAAGACACTCACCTCAGGATTCCGACATCATCAGAGGGCATGAGACGCCGTGCTCGACAAGATTTACGGCGTCGTGTCTCCATGGCGATACGGATGTGTCGCGTGGCTGCCTTGCGGCAGGCCCTGCGGGACATGGACATTAAGAAGCATCGGACGTTGCTCCCGAACGACCAGTTCCAGGCCTTCGGCGATGGCGGTCGCTACCCCGGCCTCGTCATCTACGTCTCGTGCCTCAACCCCAAATCCCTCGGAGATTTTGACCGGGTCGATGTTCTCCAGGGCGACTCCTGCGTATCCACCCGTCTGCTTCATCGTGCCGCCTGCCCTCTCGAATGCACCGGCGACAATGCCATATGCTCGGTTGTTTGGAACGACATAGAGGAGCGGCACTCGATGGTGGGCTGCCGACCACAGGGCAGAATCCGCGTAGTAGAGCGAGCCATCACCCACTAGACCGACCACCGGCGTATCCCCAACGGCCAGCTTCAGGCCAATCGCGCCGCCGACACCGTACCCTTCCGATGGGCCACCGACCCGCATATACACGTTGCGGGCCGACTCCCGGTTGCCCCTAACCGCGTCCGTTGAGACCGCAAACTGCTCTATCATCACCATCCCGCCGCCCACGTCTTCCAGGGCATCGTCGAGGGCGTCGGCAAGGATCCATGGCCTTATGAGGCCTTGCTGTGGTACTGCGCGCTCGACAACCTCACGTCGCTTAATGCGGATCGCCGCGGCCTGCTCCATAGCCCAGGAACGGCGCTCGTCGAACTCGCCCTCGACCGAGCGTTCAGACACAGCGTCGAGCATGCGCTCAACTGCCCGGGCCTCATCCGCCAGGACGCTCATCTCCACACCGGGGATGTTCTTCAGGTTGGCTATATCAGGGCCGACGGCAAGTACCTGCTTGGCGCCGGCGAATGGGGCAAAGTCAGCAGGCTTTCCACGGGCGTTCTGGCGTACACCTATGCACACGATGGTGTCGGGTTCGAAGGCGGCCACGGCGTCCTCAACCGGACCGCAGTGCAGCGAGTGTCGTATCGGAACCGCACGAGTATCGCCCGCGACGGGCGCGCCCAGGCGCTCAGCCAGCGACATAATTGCCGCCCCCGCGCCAGACTTCCAAACGCCGTCGCCTACATACAGGAGCGGGCGGTCGGCCTGCGCCAGAGCACGTACGATCAGTTCAACGTCTGGCTCGGACGGATACCCCGCACGGTCGGCAATCGACGGGTTGTCGATGATGCTAGCAGTGATCGGATCGTCGCCGAGCACGCGGTCATATACGGCCAAATGCACCGGCCCCATGGGTGGGGCTTTGGCGACTCGTATGGCACGATCGATCGCCTGGGGAAGCCCTTCAGGCTCCATGACCGCCCAGGTCGCCTTTGTAAATGGCGCGGAAATCGAGGTTGGACCAAAGCTATGATCCAGGTCCAGGCCGACCTTGTCTCCGAAACTGCCGGTATCCCCCGCGAAGGTAATCACTACGACGGGGAGACCGCCAGCGCCGATATTGATGAGCTGGCCAAGGCTCTGGGCCAGGCCTGCCCCAAGATGGACCGACATGACCGCAGGTTCAAGTTTGCCCTGGGTGTAGCCCCCGGCCATCGCGGCAACACTACCCTCGTGGAGCGCCATGATGCCGTGGATGTCTTGGTGCGAGGCAAGCGCATCAAAGAACAGCGCCTCACGGGAGCCCGGATTGTTGAAGACATACCTTACGCCGGAGGCGACGAGCTGCTCAACGATGACCTGGGACGGATTAGCTGATATTTGTCGGATTTTCATGGCCAGGTATCCCTCGGAAAGATATCTCAGATACGTAGCCCCGGAGGGGCAAATTCGAGGGACCGAGTATAGCACGCACACAGGCCATGCCCTGTCACATGATCATTCGCTGGTACGAACCTCGACCGACGGCGCAGGGGCGGAATCACCACCAACCAGTCGCCAGCCCTGCTCCAGATTCCCGGAGGCGTTCACCGGTCGATCGACTTCAATTGGTTGATCGAAGTCGAAATACGTTGCTGAGGTCTTGTAGGTCAGCCACACAATCTGCCTGACGCCATCGGGGCCCAACGAGGTACCAGGCGCCCGCACATCCATGTCCAACCGCCGCATGAAGAGGTATTCATTCCCGAACCACATCTCGACGCTGACCTCTGAGGTGCGCTGGATGTCAAACGCCTCGGCCGCCTCCGCATATCCTGGCGAGCTGGAATCAAAATCTGAACACCTCGTCGAACATGATGCGCTGGCTGACAATCGTGTTCATGTGGTTCTGGAGCACGTTAATCAGGCCGTTCGCAAGGTAGAGCGCGACCATCCCAATCACCAGCAGGTTGAGCAGACGGCGGTTGGCATCGGGGATCGCGACGTCGATTAGCTCGCGTATCAGCAGCGGTGGGACGGCAAGCAGTACGGCCACGGCGATCAGGCACACGAGGATCACTGCTATCTGCATCCGGTACGGGCGCAGGTAGCCTAGCGCGCGCGGTATCGACACACCAGCGTTCTGCACCTTGGCGTCTTCGCGAAATCGCCTTCGACCTCCGAACCAGCCATCATGTATCTTGGCACGCCTCGACCGTTGGCAATACTTGATCGCCGCTCGTGTTGGTACTGTTAATGTACGCTTCCCTGCCAATCCAAACGGAATACGGAAAATCAATGTGCGCTAGCTCGGGCTCGGCACCAGGTATCGTTTGGGGATCTCCGCCCCGGCCGTGTACTGGATCCGGCCCAGGCGCACCATCTGGTAGACGTGCACGCGGAAGTCCGGATTGATGCATGTGTGCATATACGCGTCGCGTTCTGACACGCCGTACTCGTCGACCATCCAGCGCATGAGATTCACTATGGCGGACTCCACGGCGTCCTCGAGCGGTCGGAAGGAGTAGAGCGAGACGATGGACTCGGGCTTCTCTAGCCGCACGAAGGGAATAGTTTTATTCTTGATTATCTTGCAACTGAGGGTAACCTCTGAGCGTGTCTCGTCGGCAGTACCGTAGAATTCTGTGTCGCCCTGACTGGCGTGTACATCGCCTACGTACAGCAGTCCGCCATCGTGGTAGCAGTTCAGGTAGACCTTGGTGCATTCTTTGATGTCTCTCACGTCCAAGTTGCCGCCCCAGGGACCCTGCCCCACCGCGCTCGTTTCAACTTCGCGGTCCGGTGCAGTGCCGATGGTACCGATCATCGGTTTCAGGTCCCAGCTGACGGCGTCGTTGAGGACGCCCGTGCCGTCCCTTGTCGTGCCAGAGGGTCCCGGGATGTGCTTGATGATGTGCACAAAACGCTCCGTCAGTGTCTGCCACTCAAGCGAGTCCCCAAGCGGTCCAGAGCCTCTCCTAAATGCTGTAAAGCCCTGATCATCGACTTCGATTTTCTCGATGGTCACCTCGAGAAGATCGCCTCGCTCGACACCTTCCACGAAGACGGGACCACCCATGGGATTACCTTTCGGCGGGAAGAACTTGCGGGTGGGCAGATCGTCGATTTTGGGGGCGATGTCGGCTGATCGTATCAGGCCGGATCCGGCGTCCTCTGTCTCAATCACAAAACTTTCGCCCGGATCGACCCTCATCATGGGCTCGTGCCGATGGTCGAATTCATACACCATCGCCTCGTCTCGATTGATCCGTTTCAATATTCTTCCTCTCCTATCCGGGGCCGATATGTCCAACAGCATGACCGAAAGTCTATCAGTTGGCCAGACGGGTGTGAATTAGCCAGCATGGAGGCGTGATGAATTCATCCGAACGCAAGACTCCTGCATCGTTGCAACGCGGACGATCACGTTCTACCCTTGGTTCAAGTTTGGAGCACATCAACTTGTCGGTACAGTGCGCAACTGCGCCCCTATTGCGGACCACGATTCTGGTCAGGATTTCTGGAGTTTCATGGCCAAACCTATACACGCGTTCCTCGGCGTAGATGTCGGCACCAGCGCCGTAAAGGCAGTGGTCGTTGGTGTCGACGGGCGCATGCTGGGAGAAGCTAGGTTCGAGCAAGTTGTGGACTCACCGCGACCGGCGTGGACAGAGCAACACCCGGACATCTGGTGGCAAAGCTCGCGGGCCGCGATTTCCTCCGCGATGGAGACTGCAAGGCTTGAGGGACATACAATTGAGCTGCGAGGTGTAGGCCTCACGGGCCAGATGCACAGCGCCGTTTTTCTGGATTCAGCCGGCCAGGTGATCCGACCGGCCCCGCTCTGGAGTGACGCGAGAACTGCGCCCCAATGCCGTGAGATCACCGACAAGCTGGGCCAGAGCGGCCTTCATGACACGGTAGGCAACCTGGCCCTGGAAGGCTTCACTGCCCCCAAGATACTCTGGCTAAGGCAGTCTGAACCCGCCAACTACGCACGGCTCAAGCACGTAATGCTCGCCAAGGACTACGTCCGGTACCGGCTCACGGGTGAGCTGGCTACTGACCCATCCGACGCAGCCGGAACCCTGCTATTCGACGTGCGCCGGCGTCGCTGGTCAAGGGAGGTTGCCGAAGCACTGGAGATTTCCGTGGACCTTCTGCCCGAGGTCGTGGGCTCGACCGATGTATCGGGTATCGTAGGCGCGGGGGCGGCAGAAGGCCTGGGCATACCTGCGAGCACTCCCATAGTGGGAGGAGCGGCCGATAACGCGGCTGGCGCGGTCGGCAGCGGCGTGGTCGAGGTCGGGCGTGTGCTGTCCAGCATCGGCACATCGGGTACGCTCCTAGCACCCATCGATCGCGTGCGCGTGGACGATCGGATGCGTCTACACACTTTTTGCCACTGCGTGCCTGATATGTGGTACTTGATGGGAGTAATATTGTCGGCGGGCAACTCGCTCAGGTGGCTGCGGAACATCTTGCTGCCGTCCGGTGGCGATGACGCTTACACAACTTTGACCTCCGAAGCGGCCACAGTCCCACCCGGCGCGGAGGGTCTATTGTTCCTCCCCTATCTGACCGGTGAGAGGACGCCCCACAACGATCCCTCCGCAAGAGGCGCCTTCTCGGGACTGCACCTCGGGCACACCCGAGCGGATTTGGTCAGGGCCGTGATGGAGGGGGTGTGTTTCGCGATGCACGACTCTCTGGAACTGGTGCGGGAGTTGCACGGTCCGGTCCCTGAGATCAGGGCAATTGGCGGCGGCTCCAGGAGCGACCTGTGGTTGCAGCTTCAGGCGGACATCTACAGCGTTCCAGTGGTGACGGTGGGTCCAGGCAGCGGTCCAGCGTATGGCGCAGCAGCCCTTGCCGCAGTCGGCACGGGTGCGTTCGGATCTATCGCGGAGGCCACTGACGCATGGCTCCACATCGAGCGGACGATCGAACCCAATCCCGAGCGAGTCAGGGTCTACGACGACATCTATGGCGCCTTCAAAGAGCTATACCCTGCTATCAAACCCACATTCTCGAGGAAAACTTAGGGTCGTACCGAAAGGCGGAGACGGGCATTCGACTACCAGTCTGCTACGCTCCCGTCTTCGTGTAGCCACAGTTCTCCGCCGAGCTCGTCGACGCTCGGGTCGATGTTCCGGCACGCGGCTTCTTCGTCGATCTCTATGCCTAAGCCCGGCCCGGTTGGAAGGTTTATGTAGCCGTTCTTGACGACCCAATCGTTTTGAAGCAAGCCGTTTCCAAGTCCGGCGTCCACCTGCTCTTGTATGAAGAAATTAGGGGTGCAGGCATCGACTTGCAGGCACGCTGAGAGGGCCACCGGTCCAATGGCACAATGCGGCGCTGTGTGGATGTAGTACGCCTCGGCCATGCTCCCAATCTTCCTTAGCTCCGACATGCCACCGCAATGAGACACGTCCGGCTGGATGATGGCTACCGCATTGGCCTCAAAGATCTCTCGGAACTCCCACCGGCTGAGCAGTCGCTCTCCGGTGGCAATGGGGAATGACACGGCCTCCGAAACGACCTTTAGAGCGTCCTGATTCTCCTGAGGGATGGGCTCCTCCACGAAGCCGGGGCGCATCCCCTTGATTTCGTTGCATATTTCGATGGCCAGGGCCGGGGTCATCTTACCGTGGAAATCGAAATAGAGGTCGACGTCGTCACCAACCCACTCGCGCATCGTATAGGCCGCCTTGACGAACTCATCTATCTTTGACGGGGGCTCGTGGGCGCGCCATTTGCCCGACGGTCCCGACTTAAACGCCGTGTATCCGCCACTCTTCTGTAGCCAATCGAGACGTTCGCGCGCCTTCTCCAATCCGTCTTCGCTGAGATCGTCGATGCCCCAATGGGCGTATGTTCTGATCTTGTCGCGGGTGGCGCCGCCCATCAAGTTGTAGCTTGGCACACCATAGTGCTTGCCGGAGATGTCCCACAGCGCCTGATCGATCCCGGCCAGGGCCGACATCAGAACACTGCCCCCCTAAAAAACGCAGAGCGATAGATGTACTGCCAGTGATGCTCAATTCTGAGCGGGTCCTTGCCTACCAAGTACTCGGCCAGCTCCTCGACCGCAGCCCACGTACTTGGTAGGCTTGCCCTCAAGCGTGGTCTCACCCCAACCAACAATGCTCGTGTCTGTTGTAATCTTGATTAGTCTGGTGCGGTGTTTCGGGCGAAACTGCTCAATCTTCACGATTTTCAATGGAATCTGCCCCCGTTGAAACTTCGATACTATACCTTCCTACTCAGGAAGCATGAACCTAGACCCCGCGCTGGGCGACCATATTACCATCGACTGGACGGGACAAGTCGACCTGGATTCCGGGGGCTCGGCCGTGGAGCACCACATGATCCCACAGGATATGGAGAGCACACGCAGGGTTCCGAATCAAACTCGACACAGCTACGCAAGATCACGGTTGACCGATCCTCGCCCAGCGACTAGACTCCCTCAAGCCCCTGGAAAGGTCGGTTGACTCTGTAATGTACTGCGACAACCAAAGACTAGTTCGCGGGGACGGCATCGTGAGCAGGTCTGCGTTCGCCGATACCGGGCCTGGCTGCTAGGGCTTATGGACAACACCGGACCCTACACCCGCGACTTCGACATCCATTTTGGGCCCCTCGCCGACCCCGATGCAATCGTCATCGCCGGGAACGCCCGCTTCACCGTTCTGACATCCAGGCTTCTACGCCTCGAATATAACCCCAGTGGCAGCTTTGAGGACCGACCCAGTCAGGCGTTTTGGTTCCGGAGCCAGTCTGTTCCCGAGTTTTCAGTGCGCCACAGCGAAGCCGGCGTCGAAATCGAGACCGAGCACCTACTGGTGCGCTACCGAGATGACGGCACCAGCTTCACTCCCGAGTCCCTTACAACGCTCCTGAAGTCGGACGGGACTATATGGCATTTCGGCGACCCTGAACCCGGGAACCTGGGTGGCACATTTCGAACCCTTGATACCGCCGACGGGGCTGTGTCCCTGGAGCCGGGACTAGTGTCTCTCGACGGCTGGACCACAGTCGACGATTCGGAGAGCCTCGTCTTCGACGAAGATGGCTGGCTCGTGGTCCGAGGCGCACCTAGCGGCACACACGACGTGTACCTGTTTGGCTACGGAAACGACTACGCGAATTGCCTACGCGATTTCAGGCGAGTGGCCGGACAAGTGCCGCTAGTTCCGCGTTGGGCCTTGGGCAACTGGTGGAGCCGGTACCACGTATACACCGCCGACGACCTGACCGATCTGATGCACGACTTCAGGGCGCACGACGTGCCGCTGTCCGTGTGCATCGTGGACATGGACTGGCACATCACCGAGACGTGGAATTCCTCGCCTGGCCGCGGAGGGAATAAGGATCCGGGCTGGACCGGATATACCTGGAACCGCGATCTGTTCCCTGACCCTCCCGCGTTTCTGGCTGAGCTCCGTGGGATGGGTCTGAAGGTTGCGCTGAACCTGCATCCCGCCGCGGGGGTCCATCCCCACGAGGAGCAGTACGCCAAAATGGCCCGCGTCATGGGCATGGACCCTGCTGACAGAAAGGTGGTTCCCTTCGATTCAGCCGACCCCCGCTTTGTCAGAGCTTACTTTGAACTGTTGCACCACCCGATTGAGGTGCAGGGGGTCGACTTCTGGTGGATCGACTGGCAGCACGGCGTCGATTCCGGGGTTGCTGGACTGGACCCACTCTGGTGGCTCAACCACCTGCACCACTATGACCTGGCCCGCAATGGCGGCCGCGGCTTCATTTTTTCGCGCTGGGGCGGGCTTGGAAATCACCGCTATCCGATCGGATTCTCAGGCGACACCATCGTCAGCTGGGAGTCGCTGGCATTCCAACCGCACTTCACCGCGACGGCCGCCAATGTCGGCTATGGGTGGTGGAGCCACGACATCGGCGGGCACACAAGAGGGGTCGAGGAGGCGGAGCTCTACACCCGCTGGGTGCAATATGGGGTTTTCAGCCCGATCCTACGCCTTCACTCGACCAACAACCCTTTCCACGAACGCAGGCCCTGGGGCTACGACGCGGAAACCTTGCGCGTGGTGCGCGACGCAATGCAGCTACGCCACGCCCTCGTGCCGTACCTGTATAGCATGGCATGGCACGACCATTCCGAAGCCACCGCCCTGGTCCGCCCGATGTACCATGAGCACCCGTCCGAGGCGTCGGCCTACCAGGTTCCTGACCAGTATTTTTTCGGGTCCGAGTTGATCGCAGCACCATTTGTCGCTGCGGCCGACCCAGATACCCGAGTCAGTCGTCAGATTGTCTGGCTCCCTCCGGGAAAGTGGACTAACTTGCTCACAGGGGAGCAATACGAGGAAGGCTGGCACGCTGTTTACGGCGGCCTCAACGCCATTCCCGTATTCGCGCCCCAAGGCGCAATTATTCCCCTTGGGCCCCGCTCCGGCACGAATGCCGCGGAGAACCCGGACGCCCTGGAAGTGCACATTTTCCGAGGAGCGGAGGGCGGCTTCGATCTGTACGAGGACGATGGCGGACAGAATCACAGCATCACGGAGATTCGTCAACGGACTGACGACGGGCGAATGCATATCCGGATAGGCGCGGCCCAGGGCGATACCGATCACCTACCCACCTCGCGGTCCTACACAATCGTCCTCCGAGGAGCAAGTGCGTCGGCCACGGCAACGTTCGCGGTGGACGGCGCCCTTCGTACCTGCGAGACAGAATACGACGTACGAATCGATGCACTAACGCTGTCCCCAATAGCAGTGGCCCCGGCAGAGGAAATCACGATCACCGTCCATGACTTCGGGTCCGATCCAGAGCCGCGCGACCGGCGTGTCGCGACATTGCAAGCCCTCTTGGAATCATTCAGGATGGATACAAACGTGAAGTTGGAGATCTACCGTCGCGC
Organism: uncultured Chloroflexota bacterium; assembly: GCA_913030785.1. GTDB lineage: Bacteria > Chloroflexota > Dehalococcoidia > Lucifugimonadales > CAJWER01 > CAJWER01. Next base: position 11,590 of record CAJWER010000047.1, read on the forward strand.
AGCCGAGATCGAGGCAGATCCTGCTGTCCTGACCAGGTACGATTCATCTCTGACGACCAGTCAGATTCAGGCGTTGAACGAGGTGTTGACTGGACCCACAGAACGCGAAAGATGATAGATTGATGCCGACCATTCGTGGGAGATTATGATTTAGGATTGGTGGAGATGTCCAATCTCCCTGAGAAGGGCCTCTCAGTCGACCTTCGCCCAAGTCCAAGCTAGTCGCCCCATTGTATATAGGGGTCGGAAAGAAGAACATGCTAGAAAGGTTCAAGCCAAAGTCTAGGGATACGAAGCGTGTACCGGTGGAGTCACTTTACGAGGTGGTCGCGGCCGTCTTTGAAAAGATGGGTGTGCCGCGGGAGGATGCGGAAGAGGGCGCCGACGTTTTGACGATGACCGACCTGCGCGGCGTGGAGACTCACGGTGTTTCCAACATGCTTCGCGTCTATGTCGAGCAGTACACCAGCGGACAGATCAATCCCAGGCCCAACTGGGAAATCGAGCGCGAGACTCCGGGCACTGCGGTCATCAACGCTGATCGGGGTCTTGGCATTATCCTGGGCACCCGTGCGATGGATATTGCCATCAAGAAGGCGAAGACTGTCGGCGTCGGCATAGTCACCATGAACAACGGCGCTCATCTGGGAGCCGTTGGGCACTTTTCGATGCATGCCGCAAAGCAGGACATGGTCGGGATGTGCGCCACCTCCGCAGGTTCGGGGGTCCTGCCGACCTTCTCAGCGGAGGAGAGGTTTGGCACCAACCCTATTTCAATCGCCGCGCTGGGAAGAAACGAAGCACCGTTCCTTTATGACGCTGCCTCTTCGCAAATCGCAGGAAACAAGTTCACTCTGGCAACCAGGGTGGGCTCAGACCTGTTGTCAGGCTGGATTGCCGATGAGGAAGGCACCCCTATCATGAATGAGACGCCCGTACCTGAAGGTGGTTGGTACGGTCGTCTGCTTCCCTTGGGCGGAACCAGGGAGAACGGCTCGCATAAGGGATACGGAATGATAATGATGGTCGAGGTGCTAGGCGCGTTGCTGTCCGGTTCAGTCCCTGGCATGTTTGACTCAGAGAAGTTTGAGAGCGGATATAAGCACTATTTTGCAGCGTACGACATCGCCGCGTTCACCGATGTCGACGAGTTCAAGGACAACATGGACGGTATGCTGAAGATGCTGCGAGAGAGCAAGCCCGCTCCTGGTCATGAGAGGGTGCTGTATCCCGGTCTGGCCGAGCACGAAGACGAACAGGACCGCCGGGCAAATGGCATCCCTCTGCACACTGAGGTCTTGGAGTGGTTCGACAGTACTACGAGCGAACTGGGCGTTCCAGCCTTGAAAACAATGTAGCTCGACCTGGCGCAAATTTCATTTGCAAAGAGACCGGTGGAGAGGGATGCGAAGGCAAAAACCGAGGACACGACAACGAATGCGATCAGTACTAAGGCAGTCTCTAGGACTGTGATGCCTCGCTCTCCTCCAAAAATGCTCTGCCGAACTACCCAGTCAATGATTGCGGTTACCTCAAGATAACTGCCGCCTCTGCGCCTGAGGTGGATCGATTCTGTTGCTTCCGGGAGACTGAGTGCCAGATCGGAAGCCATCGGGGTGATGCGGAGGGTGAGAAAGGGCTAGCCAGGACCTGGATGGTTTCGGATTCAGACAACCTGTATTTGCGCCCACGAGAAGGCCGCGCTCGACGAGCGTGGCTTTTCATTTGTCACGAATAGCCGTTTCCGCCAGGGTGGGGGATGCGACTCGATTTTCGCCCTGATATAAGCTCGAAGATCTCGAACGTGTCTATTCGCACCACACCAATACATCAGAAGAGCTGACATCGAAGGAGACGCGAGAGTTTCCGAGGAAGGTTGCCTGATTCCAGTAGCGGAGTTCCAAACTGTGGTTCCCTGGAGAGAGCAGCGCACCAACTTCGGTAGTACCGTATGGACCACCTTCCCAATCGTCAAAAATAATCTGCCCATCCAGCAGGAGCATCGCTCCGTCGTCATTGCCGATCTGGAACTCAAGGAATTGCTCGTCTGTGCCCGAGACATTTATCTCCGTCTTGGCGACAAACGCTTGGGTAATATCTCCGAGTATCATGTCGAATGTGGCGGGAAACGTATCTGTTCGTACCGGCACAATTAGCTCTCGAGACTCGTACCACTGTGCATCCCACAAGGTTCGGGTCGCTTCCCGTGTACTCTCCTCCAATTCGCACCAGGCCAGCGCATGGGGTTCGTCCACGGAGAAGCTGGCGGTGGCGCCAGCCTCCAATACGTACCACTCAAGATCGAGCCTGTGCGTCCCCGACGGCAGTGCGACGACGGCCCGCTCGGATCGGAATCCGTCCCCCGGTGTCAGCGGTTCCCACGCATCGATTACCAATTGATCGTCGACCCACAGAAGAAAACCTTCCTTCCCGGAGAGATCGAATGCGATGCGTTCCGCGTCAGGGTTCGTGTGTATCGTAGCACTTGCTCTAAATCCGATGAATTGGCCCACCGGGTACTCGGAAAAAGCGCCGGGCAGGAACGAGGTGATATTCAGCGGCAAGGACAGCTTGTTTTGGTCGAGTGTAAACCACTCCACTTCCCATTGCGTGGTGTTCAACATGAACGCAGGACCGGGAGTGGGGGAGGGTGTCGGAGTGGCCGTGGGTTCGGCGCAACTCGCGATCAAGGTTCGATCCCTGTCCATCGTCACCGCGATTGTCGCCGACGCCGGCGATGCCGTGGCCGGCATTACTCCTGCCCACGAAACGAAGTCGAGTACGCACCTGGCAGTAAGTACGACGACCGTGCCCGCTTCGTACCTCTGATCAACGCCCACCGGCACGACTTCAATGGTCCCGAGGCCCTCGGCGGCTACCGATGAAATCAAACGATACCTGGGACTCGGTGTTGTGGTGGGCGACGGTGAGGGGCTCGGCGTTCTGGTGGGCGACGGTGAAGGGCTCGGCGTTGTGGTGGGCGACGGTGAGGGGCTCGGCACGGCGGTGGGTGCGGTTGTCGGCGTAGCGGTTCTTGTAGGCGTGGCCGTACTTGCAGCTGTGAGAGTATTTGTTGGCGTTGCCGTGGACGTAGGCGTTTGGGTTACCGTCGGGGCGGGTGTAGCTGTCGGATTTGGGGTGGACGTCGGAGTGGGCGTGCGCGTCCTAGTGGGCGAGGGTACCGGGGTGAGGGTGGCCGAGGGAGGCACAGGGTTCGGTGTCTGTGTGGGCATTGACGTTGCAGTGGCTATAGGTGTTGCGGACACTACAACGGCGGACACTGGGACCGGCGTCGTATCATCGCTGCCGAAGCCATCCATTGCGAGAACGATCCCGATGATGCCCGCTATCATAACCAGACCGACCACCCCGAGAAGAAGTGGGTGAGGGCTCTTTATGGCCTCTCCCTCTGGTTCGTACAAGATCTGGCGAAGCTCGATTTCGCCGGTTTTGCCTATGGTGAATTTCTCGATACCGGACTCGCCCCGGAACCGTCCGGCGGGCCGGTACGAGAGATTTACCTCGTAGTAGTCCGCGGTCTCTAGCTGGCCGATGACCTCCCAGACGAGGTCGCCGCTAGCGTACACGGAGCCGTAGAACTCTGTGTTTTGACGGGCGTGCTGGATGGCGAGGTCACGAGCCTGGTCCAGAGAGACATACCCCTCGAACTCACCCACGGAATCGATCTTGTCCTCTTTCTCGCCGCCTTCGTTGGCCACAAGTACCACTGCATGTCAGCAGGGTCTTGGTCCTGAATGCTATTGATGAATAACTACGAACCACATTCAATTTGATATGTTCTAGGGCGCTCCCGAGAATTTTTCGACCCAACTACGGATCGGCCAAGAGGTTTCCGCCGCAGTATGAGCAGAATTTGGTCCCGACGGCCGACTGCTGTGCGCAACGGCGGCACACGACGATCCTATTTTACTAGCCTTCGGCGGCCTCCGCGAGAAATCAGCCTCTAACTTAGTATTCGTGTTCCAGAGGTGTTCAAGTGGAGCGGGAGACCGGATTCGAACCGGCGACAGCCTGCTTGGAAGTAGTATATGGCCTGTTTCAGACGTTGTCACGTGCCTCTGGTGCCTCACTTACGCCTAGCTGAATACCATATGAAATATAGAAATGTTGTTCAGAGGTTAGCAGGCTTTGCAGCATGCCCGTTGCAGTCAAA
>CAJWER010000048.1 GCA_913030785.1 uncultured Chloroflexota bacterium
GCTCCCTGTCGGGCCGCGTCGCCTCTTCAGGAGCCGCCTGGGAGCTCGCCGGCGATTGATACGATGTGCCGGATGCTGTAGACCCACGGTCCGCATCTTCGCCCGTCGAGCACGCCGCTGCCACGATCAGTATTGCCGTCGCAAATGGCAGAAAGAGCCTCATCATCATCATCCACACCTACCCCCCGTCTTCCGGCTCCAGATATGAACCGAACGTGTATGCGAACAGAGAAAACTTGTCAGAATTCGAGCTGAGCGTCAGATTGTGAGAGCCGAATTCTGGTAGCTGCACCAGGTGGTACAGGTCGGACTTGTCGACCAATATGTAGCTGTTGCCTTCGTCATCGAACCGGATATCGGCCCCGGCCTGCGACGAATCCAGAGGCCCGCCGTCCATCGTGACACGAACCTCGTAGGTCTCCCCGTCCTCAACAGACACCACAACATTCGCCTCGATAGCTGCGAACGCGATGCCGACGTAGTCCTCGTAATTTTCGGTCTCGCGAGCGTGAATTACCTCTTCGAAACCGTTCACCCACAACCCTTCCAGGTAGAGGAAGTGGTTAACGTGGTCGCCGGGGTCGGAATAGTCGATCTCCTGGTACGGAGACTCATAGAACTCCTGTTGTCTGACATATGGCGCGGTATTACCCCCGGCCAACGCGTTGTAGTTGCGATTGAAGCCCGCATATAGCTCTCTGGTCTGGTTTTCATAGGGGTCGGAGGACGCACTAGCCTGCTGATCTATGTACCGCTCGAACTCATCAGAAACCTCGATCGATGTCATCGAAGCCCCTGCCTCGGCCAAAAGCTGCTGTATTTTCTCCTCGGTCTCGGCGTAGGAACCCTCGCCGAAATGCGTGTACCGGATGTAACCATCCTTGTCTATTAGATACTTCGCCGGCCAGAACTGGTTCTTGAACGCACGCCACGTGTCGTGGTCGTTGTCCTGAGCGATCGCCCAGCCGAGATTGTTATCGAGAACCGCCTGCACAACGTTCTCGCGTATTTTTTCGAATTCGAACTCAGGCGCGTGTACCCCGAGTATGACCAACCCCTGGTCCGCGTATTTCGCGTGCCAACTCCGCAGTGCGGGGAACGTTCGAATGCAGTTGATGCATGTGTAGGTCCAGAAATCGATCAGGACGACATTGCCCCGCTGCTCTTCGAGGGTAAAGGGTTCGGAGTTGATCCAACCCTGCAACCCGACCAACTTGGCGGCCAGCGTATCGTCCAGGGAACGCCCCGACAGCAAAGCATCGGTGACGGGCTGGCTCTCCTCGACGGAGTCGCTCTGGGTTGCCGTCTCTGTCGGAGTCGCAGTCTCGGAAGGTACATCGGTGGGAGACGGTTGCGTCTCCGGAGACGGCTTGCTCGTCGGTCGCGGAGGAGAAAGCGTCGGGCGCGCGCTCGCCACATCTGTCGACTCTTGATTTGACGCAGGATCCGCGTTATCCCCACATGCGACGGCCGCGAGGCTGACGAGCACCGCCAACACCACGAGACCTACGGCAAATCTGTTTGACTTGATCATGAACACTCCTCTGGCCTGGGGGCTGGTGGCGTCCCTGTCTCTCTGCCGCCTGAGCCAAGTCTGGGGAATGTCTAGCAAATGGCGGGGAAACGACGGGTCACAAAGTACTGTCAGCGGCCAGAAGCGGTCCCCTAATTATATATACGTTCGAAGCTGTGCATATGTTAGGGGGCAGAACCGAAATACGATGTACTGGCAGGCCACCCGGAAACGCTCCCATGTATTTGTATGCGTTTCCGGGCGAGGTAGGATGCAGAAGACGGAAAGGCGAGGCCTCAGTCCCGAGGGCATGACCCTTTGATACGATCAACCAAGGCCCAGACTCCGGGAAGCACCAGCGCCGCCGCAAGCAACTTCACGGCATCGCCGCCGATGAACGGATACAGGCCACCCTTGAGGGTCATCTGCAAAACGCTAGCGCCAGGGAAGTTGCCATCGAAGTATGTGTGCAGTCCATCGTTATTTGCAATATGGATTCCCAACCAGGGGAGTCCTACAGCATAGACGGATAGGCTACCTATAAGCATCGCCAATGGAACGGTGGATTGGCGATCCCAGCCCCTCTCGGCAAACAGGCCCACCAGGTAGGCGGCCAGCACGAAACCCACTATGTAGCCACCACTGGACATCGCCCATACCAGACCCTCATTCCCTGACCAGGGCAGGACAAAATGCAGGACCTGCTGGTCCCCAAGTGGGCTCGATCCGGGAGCAAACACTGGCACGCTGGCCATGCCAAGAAGCATGTACACCAGCATGCTCAATCCGCCTCGACGACTACCAAGTGCACCGCCAGCCAGCAGCACGCCAAAGGTCTGTCCGGTTATCGGGACGGTTGTGTTCGGGAGTCTGATCGCAATCTGGGCGCAGACCGCAACGAACAGGGCAAACCCCACGATGATGGCGGCGTCCAACGCCAGGCGATTGGTCCGCGACTCCGATCCGATCCGGGGAATGACGACGTCTATCAGAACCCTTGGGTTAGCGGTTGCTTGCATTGCCTACGCCTGGTCCCGAGGGTCTTTCGCTGGCCTGAAAATCGAGTCCTCAGGGAAGTCAGGCACGCTGCGCTTGCGCTGTAGTAGCCGCCTTCCAATGGCGCTCAGGGCAAGAACACCGGCCAGAGCCACCGGCGCACCCTTCAGGATGTCCCGGCGAGAGTAGGTATGTTTCGGCTTAGGGTCGGTTGACATGCGCTTTGCAGCCCCCTGCATTCAAGTTGATCCGTACTGAAAATCGCGTCCATACGGCGCGCCATATTATATGCCAACGCCCACAGAGTCCGCAACGAATCACCCAAAGCCCGAGACAACCCCACAAAGATTGAGACGAGAGAACATTTGTACTATTTTGGATAAAGGGACGGACCCTCATGGGCCCGCCCCTTCTTGCGTCCCGGCCCACGCGCCCAAAGCCGATAACCGAGACCGTGGCTCCAGTTCACCACGAACACAGAACCAACTTCACCGTTCGCCCTGAGTTCGTCGAAGGACAGATCACCCAGCGCGACCGTCTTGTCGTGCGAGCCTCATTCTGGCCCACACGCCAATCGCGCCATCTCGCAACAAGCCATTCGGAGACAAACTCAATTTCCCTTAGGGAGAGTCCAGAGGATACGATCCTTTGGCAAGGGGCGTGGGCGATGTGCCCACACCTGGAAATTCACCCGGGGCGGGTGGGCGGGCACAAGCAACTTGCTTTTCTTGAGATCATCATTTAGCTACGAATGAGATAAAAAGCGACAGAATAAGACAGAAATCCCGACCCTAGAATCGGCTCACGTGACCTACCCGCCTGGCCTCCTCCGAATCTCCCGTACTCCACAATATGATGACCCGACCCCACGACCCCGGAGCCGGACGCCTCCGATGCTATACTCATATCGTCTCCATATTCCAACGGGGTGATCAGATTGACAGACCTACAACCGAAGCTCCTCCCGACAACCGTCATCGGAAGCCACGCCACGCCAAGCTGGCTCTGGACTGCCATCGACGAAATGGACAAGGGCAACTATGGCCCGACCGACACCAAAGAGACCTTCGACGACGCCGTGAACATGGCCATCCTTGACCAGGAGCGCGCCGGCGTCGACATCATCAGCGACGGCGAGATGCGCCGCTGGTACTTCGTGCAGAGCTTCTACAAACGCATGACCGGCATCGTCGAGGAGCCGCCACTGCGAACAGTCGGGCTCTACGGGTACGACAGCCCACAGCGATACCGGGCCACCGAAAAGATCACAATTCCAGAGGGACTCGGAATCGTCGAAGAGTACCTCTACGCCAAGGCCCACACCGACAAGCCAATAAAGGTCACCTGTCCGGGGCCGCTCACATTAACCATGCACATACGGCCCGGAGAGGGCTACAAGTCGCGCCTAGACCTGGCATGGGACGTCGCCCAGGTCATCAACGCCGAGCTAAAGGCGCTTGAGGAGGCCGGCGCGGACTTCATCCAGCTCGACGAGCCATCCTTCGCCATCATCCCAGGCGAGCTAAACGAGTGGGTAAGCCTCTATAACTCCACTGTGGAGGGCATCGACGCGAAGTTGGCCCTGCACGTCTGCTTCGGCAACCTGGCAAGCCGACCAAGGGGCAAGCGGGACTACGGATGGATGTTCCCGGCGCTGCTCGAAACTAAAACGGACCAGCTGGTCCTTGAGTTCGCAAACCGCGAGATGAAAGAGGCCGATCTCTGGGGAGACGCCGGAGACGACCGAGAACTGGGCGCCGGTGTGGTAGACGTAAAGTCCTTCTACGTCGAAAAACCCGAGGACGTAGCCGAACGCATCCGAATGCTGCTCAAGACCGTCGAGCCCGAAAAGCTCTACATCAGCCCAGACTGCGGCTTCTTCCAGCTCCCCCGCTGGATTACCTACCTAAAGCTACAAGCACTAGTAGCCGGCACGAAGATAGTAAGACAGGAGCTGGAAGGCTAGCGACTGGTCAGTACAAGAGGGCTTGGGGTTTGGGGTTTCGGGTTTGGGGTTTCGGAGAAAGAGTGGACTGATAGCTTGAGGTCCACGGGTAGATACTCACCCCCCGACAGGCGGTTCGACAGGCTCACCATGAACGAAAAACACCCGCTTCCGCTCACCCTGAGCTCCGTCGAAGGGTCCGCCATCGGGTCGTGGTCGCAATCATTGTCCTGAAACGGGGTGTGCAGAGGGGCGTAGCCCTTCTGCCGGGAGCCTGAGGGTGTCCCTCAGAATATCTCTCTTATTTCTTTTTCTTGGGGAGGGGCGGGCAGAACGGCCTGGGCATTCGTCCACCCAGACAACTAGCCCGCCGTAACCAAGTCCTTGTGGGCGCGGCCGCCCTGCATGATCATCAGCAGGTTGGACTTGTCTTCCATTATTGAAATATCCTCCAGCGGGTTGCCGTCCACCACCAGCAGGTCCGCCAGCTTGCCGGGCTCCAGCGTGCCGATGTCTGAGTCCATCCGAGCGCACTCCGAAGCCGTCTTGGTGGCCGAGACCAGGGCCTGCATCGGCGTCATACCAGCCTCCACCATCAGTCGCAGCTCCTCCAGATTCGAGCCGTGAGGACCAACACCTGAGTCGGTACCGAACGCGATTCGGACCCCCGACTCGAGAGCCATCTGGAAGCCCAAACGGTGGTCGGGTCCGATCTCCTGAATCTTGCGTAGTGACTGTGGAAGCACGGACCCCGGGTACTGCTCGGCCTTGCGAACGACCCACAGCGACGCCACCAGCGTCGGCACGGCAAACGTACCGCGCGCCTTCATCTCGGCGCATATGCTCTCATCCACGTAGACCGCGTGCTCGATGGACTGGACCCCGGCCAACACAGCGTTGCGGATGCCCTCTCGAGCCTGGGCATGAGCCGCACAGACCTTGCCGACCGCAGCGGCCTCGTACACCATCACCGCGATCTCTTCGCGAGTGAACTGGGTCGCACCGGGCTCATCGCTGGCAGACAGCACCCCGCCCGTGGAGCACAGCTTGATGAAGTCGGCGCCAGCTCTGAACATCGCCCGAGTCGCCTTGCGCACCTCGGCCTCACCGTCGCACACCCCGTTCGGCCACTCCACCGCGTTACCGAGGGGCAGCAACGGCTGGTTGATCCCGGACGGCAGGAGTGGGTCGCCATGGCCACCGGTCTGTGACAGGACGGCCACCGAGATACGCATCCTGGGAGAGGGGAACAGGCCCTGCTCAGCGGCCATCTTGAAGCCCAGCGGAGTCCCGCCGGGGTCGCGAATCGAGGTCACCCCGGCGTCCAATGTGGCCCTGGCGTTCTGGGCCGCCTGAAATGTCCGCAGCGTCATCGGCTCAAGCGCCTGTTCGTGCATCGGCTTAACATCGACGAACAGGTGGGCATGGCAGTCGATGATCCCGGGCATGATCGTCTTGCCGGCCACATCCACGACCTCAGCGCCGGACGGAAAAGAGTCCAGCACACCGGCCTCGACTATACGACCGTCGTCGTCGATCACGACACTCGCATCGGGCACCGGATCAAGCCCGTTTCCATCGATCAACAAGCCGCCGGTAATCACCTTCATTTCGTGACCTCCCTGCTCGAATGCAAACCTCTTCCAAGTGCGGTTGCGAGTGTAGTTGGGACGCACAGGGCTGTCAACGAAGGAGACGGCTCACCGTTGACCGTCAGCGCTGGGCGAACCTATACTTTGTGACAAGCCAGCCCACGCACCTGAACCCCGGAGGAAGTATGAACGGCATCGACCTGCGATCTGACACGGTCACCCGGCCAACCCCCGAGATGCGCCAAGCCATGTACGACGCCGAAGTCGCCGATGACGGCCTTGAGGGCGACCCCACCACTCAGCGCCTCGAAGAGCTGGCCGCTGAGCTACTGGGCACGGAGGCCGCACTGCTGGTGGCCTCTGGCTCGATGGGCAACCTCGTCGCGGCCCTCGCACACTGCGAGCCCGGCGACGCGATGATCGTCGGGGAGCGCTCCCACATGGCCTGGAGCGCCGACCAGGGCAAGGGTCATAGCACCTACGGCCAGATCGGCGTGCGACGGCTGCCAGAAAACCCCGACGGGAAGCTCGGGATCGAGGACATCGGCCTATCGATGGCGGCGGAGTCCGAGAGCGATAGCCGGGTGGTGCTGGTAAACATGGAGAACACCCACAACGCGTCCGATGGCAGGCCGATCGACCCGGCATGGACCTCGTCTTTCGCGTCACAGGTTCACGACCGCGGCGCAGCACTGCATATCGACGGCGCACGGCTATTCAACGCCGCCGTAGCGCTGAATGTCCCAGCATCGGCCCTGGTTGCCGACGCCGACTCCGCAACGTTCTGCCTCTCCAAGGGGCTGGCATGCCCAATCGGCGGAATCGTGGCTGGCAGCCGCGATTATATAGCCGAGGCCCACAACCGGCGCAAGATCGTCGGCGGCGAGATGCGCCAGACCGGCGTCATCTCGGCTGCAGGCATCGTCGCCCTCAATTCCATGGTTGACCGGATGGCAGACGACCACGCCAACGCCCGGCGACTAGCCGAGGGCCTCGCCCAGATCAGTGGCATCAGCATCGAACCCGAACGCGTCACCACCAACATCCTGTACTTCACGTTATCCGACCGGACTCCCGAAGAGGTCGAGCAGAGTCTTGCTGAAGAGGGCGTGCACTGTTTCGCCATTGACGACCGTGTCCGCATGGTCACCCATCACCACATCACCCCCGAGGACATAGAAACCACCCTCGGAACCGTCCAGCGAGTCATCCAGAGTCCTCCGCGCGCTGGGTAAGGGTGCTTGCGCACGCCGATGGGACGGAGGTTGGCTCTGCCCAACGCAAGGTGCCACGAGCGCCAGTAGGCGTGGCGCGCACGCTGATGAGGGTTGTGTCTGATCTTGGCTACGTGTTGGATGCTGAGAATCTTGAAACCAGCCCGTGGCCCCATGAATAATGTCTCCAGGGGGTGTGCAGAGGGGCACTGCCCCTATGCCGGGAGTGTGAGGGCGTCCCTCACACAATATGTATATTTTCTCTTCTCTTCGGATTAGGGCGTAATGAGACAGACGCGGCCCACAAGGAGCAGTAGCAGTGACAACACCATCGGTCATCCTCGGTAGCGCTCGCACCCCTATTGGCAAGTTGGGAGGCGCGCTTTCGAGCGTCCCCGCCACACAGCTCGGATCGACGGCAGTCCGCGCAGCCATAGACCGCGCCGGCATAGCCGACACTGATGTCGACTACGTCATCATGGGCAACGTGTTGTCGGCTGGACTTGGCCAGGCCCCTGCCCGTCAGGCATCCATCGGCGCTGGCCTCCCCGACACCTGCTCGGCGCTCACAGTAAACAAGGTCTGCGCGTCCGGCATCATGTCGGTCATCCTGGCCTCGCTTATGGTGCAATCCGGTGATGCCGACGTGGTCATCGCTGGCGGGATGGAGAGCATGAGCCGTGCGCCCCACGTACTACCTGGTAGCCGCACCGGCAAGAGAATCGGCGACTGGGAATTGGTCGACACCATGGTCCACGACGGCCTCTGGTGCTGCTTCAACGATACTCATATGGGCAACCTTGCCGAGGGTACCGCTGCGGAATTTGAGGTCACCAGACAGGAGCAGGATCAGTTCGCACTGGGTAGCCACCAAAGTGCGGTTCGGGCCGCAGGTGACGGCTCTTTCGCCAGCGAGATCGTACCCGTCGAGGTCAAGACTCGCAAGGGAACCGTCACCGTCGTGGAGGATGAGGGGCCGCGTTCCGATACGTCGATTGAGGCCCTCACAAGACTATCGACCCCCTTCGAGACCGGTGACACCGTGACCTCCGGAAACTCTTCGCAGATCTCCGACGGGGCTGCCGCAATAGTGGTCGCAAGCGCTGAAAAGGCCCGCTCCCTCGGTCTCCAACCCATAGCCACCATCGAAGATCACACGTTCGTGGCCAATGAGCCAGCCCGGCTGTTCGAGGCCCCCGCTCAGGCCATCGACAAGCTGTTGGGCCGTGGCAAGATGAACCTCTCGGACATCGACCTGATGGAGGTCAACGAGGCCTTCTCCTCCCAGGTCCTCGCCAACGGCAAGGCCCTCGACTGGGACTGGGACAAGGTCAACGTCAACGGGGGCGCGGTCGCTCTGGGTCACCCGATAGGGGCTAGCGGCGCACGCATCCTGGTCACGCTGCTGCACGCGCTCGAACGCCGAGGGCTGGAGTCCGGTGTCGCGGCGGTCTGCCACGGCGGCGGCGGAGCAGTAGCCATGCGAGTGGGTGCTGCGCACGCTTAGGGGTGCAGGGCTAGGCATTACATATTCAGGGTGCTGCTTGCCGAGGGCATCGTAGGGAGCGGTTGATATGAAAATACTGTTGGTCGGCGGCGCCGGGAATGTCGGCACTTGGACGGCCCCTTATCTGCAGCCACACCATGAGTTGAGGGTGCTCGATCTGCGGCCACCCCGCGCCGAGGGCATCGAGTACGTCGAAGGCTCTATTACAGACCCGGAGGCGCTGAAGCGGGCCCTGGATGGGGTCGACGTCTTCGTGAACATGGTGATGCAAAACCCTACCGACCCCCACTCGAATCGCGCGACCATCGACGACATCACCCGGAACTACCAGGTGAACACCCTCGGCCTCCACCTGCTGCTCCAGACCGCCCACGAAATGGGTGTCGTGTCTGGCGTATACACCAGCACTTTTACCGTCCACGCCCGCAACCGCAAATGGTACGCGGGCGAGGAGGAGGTGCCGCTCGACAATCCCGGGGTCTATGGCCTCACCAAGGGCCTGGGCGAGCGCATTTGCCGCTACTTCTGCCGCGAGTTCGGCATGTCCATCGCCGCCCTCCGAATTACGGGCCCTCGCGACCGCGCCGGTTGGGTTGAGGGCCGGAAGATCCCCGTGGAGGACCCTGGACACCTGTGGGTCACCGACGAGAGCGACCTGGCATCGGCCTACCTTGCCGCCGTCGACTTCGTGAGGGGCAGGACGAGCCGGTTCGACGCATTCTTCATCGCCGGGGACGAGACCGGGCAAGAGGTCCACCTCGCCAAGGCGAACCAGATGCTTGGCTGGGCTCCAAAGGCCCATCTACTGCCCTCCGATTAGTCAGCCCCAGCCACACTCGCGGTTGCCATCAGCCCTCACCCGTGCTAATAAGGTATTGCACGATGTGGCGCGCCTATTCCTCGTGCCCGGACTGGAGTGCCCTTGGCGATACCCTTCCTGTCGATAGTCATCCCGGCCTACAACGAAGAGACACGCATCAGCCTCACCCTGCGCGCCGTCCTCGACTACCTCCGTGCACAGGAGTACACCTGGGAGATCGTGGTCGTTGATGACGGCAGCGTCGACGCAACGTCCGCCTTTGTGAACTCGGTGGTCGACATAGACGATCGTGTTCGCCTGGAGCGGATTCCACACGGGGGTAAGGGCTGGGCGGTGAGGCACGGGATGCTGGCGGCGAAGGGCGAACTGCGATTCATGTGCGACGCCGACCTGGCCATGCCAATTCCACAGCTCAGCCGCTTCATCGACCCGATGAGTGAAGGGTACGACGTGGTAATCGGGTCTCGCGAGGGCGCCGGAGCGAGGCGCTACGATGAGTCGGCATCTAGGCACCTAAGGGGGCGCATCTTCAACCTGGTCGTGCGTTTGTTGGCGGTCCGGAGATTTCAGGACACTCAGTGCGGGTTCAAATGCTTCAGAAGCGCGGCGGCCGAGGAGCTTTTTGCCAGTCAGCGAACGACCGGATTCGGGTTCGACGTGGAGCTGCTCTACCTGGCTTCGAAGCGAGGCCTGAGAGTCCTCGAAATGCCGATTGAGTGGCATCACCAGAAGGAGAGCACAGTGCGCTTCGTAGATGCCTTCCTGATGCTACGGGACGTCATCATGGTTAGGCTAAGGGATGCGCGCGGCGACTACGGGAAATAGCAGATATCGAGCGAATCAAGACACGAATACTGCTTGCGCGACATAGGGTCATGCGCTAGAATTCGCCGACTAAAAAGGATTGAGGTCACTAGGCGACCTTGGGCTCGCGGAATCCAGACCGCCCTGATGAGCGGTGTACAGCACAATGACTTCAACACAAATACAAGCCCAGAAAAGACAAAAAGAGGACCAGGCCAAGAAGGCGATCGATCTCGCCATGCAGAGCCGCTGGTCAGATGCGGTCGAGGCAAACGAGGCTATCCTCGACGACTTCCCTGATGACCTGGAGACCTACAACAGGCTCGGGAAGGCGCTAACGGAGGTCGGGAGAATTCGAGACGCGGAGGCAGCCTTCGGGCGTTCGCTAGAGTTATCTCCCCACAACCCGATCGCACGCAAAAACCTGGACCGCCTACAGCAGCTCGACGACACCGAGCCCGTGGATATGATCCATGGCTGCGCCGTGGGAAACACGTTCATAGAGGAGATCGGCAAGACCACGATTACGGTCCTGGTGAACCTGGCAAAGCCCAAGGTGCTCCTGAAAGAGGCGCCGGGTCGACCGGTGAAGCTGCAATCGGAGGATGGTGTCTTCAAGGCGATTGGACTCGGGGGCGCTCTCCTTGGTCAGATCGAACCAAGACTCACCGTAAGGCTGGTCCGGCTCATAAAGGGCGGCAACATGTATGAGGCTGCTATCAGAAGTGTCGGGGAAGAGGCGCTTCTGCTGATCGTCCGAGAGGTGTACAAGCACCCGTCTCAATCCGGCGCCATGTCTTTCCCACCGAAGGAAATCCCAGCCCGTGGAATGATACTGTCGGGGTCCCAGGAAGCATTCGATGCGGGCGATGACGACACCTTGAAGGACTGGTCAAACGATGACACAGAGCCAGGGGACGATGACGCATTCGGCCCGGTGATCCACCGCATAATCGGAAACAACCCAAGGGACGACGATGCAAGCGGGGACGACTAGGCCGAGGCGCTAGCCCTCCACCTGGTCATCATGTCCCTCAGAGCCGATTTCCCTGGCGCGATAATAGAGTCCCCACCGCTGCATCACCTCGTCAATAGCGGGGTTTTCCAACTGACCAAGCTGCCTGAAGAAGCCCGCCAGCGCGTGGGCATGCAGCTTGTCGTCGGAGCATACCCAGCTCGATTCTGCCGGTACGACGTAGAGCATCCCGGACTGGTGCTCGCACTCCAGCGCAATCCGCTTACTGCCCGTGTCGCCCTTCACGGAAAGTCCATGGCTACTCATCAAAGTCCCCCTGACGCTGTGATGTCCGGCAACGATGCCGCCCGGCGCTCGACAAATTATAGCAGGGCACTTCGAAACATCTCGGCAACTGGCCGCCAAAAGCGTGTCAAGCGTGATTGAGCAGGAATCATCTGCGCGGGAGCTCCTAGCGCCATGGGGTACGCGCGGAGCGCTACTGGGTGTGGCTACGGTGGCAGGCGGCTCTGCAGCGCTGGTCGCCATACTCGCTATCGCGTTTCGTGGCACCGAGAACACCCTCAGCGACGCTTTCGTCCCGGTGGTCATAGCGATACCACACCTGCTGATGGTCTCTGCTGTGTGGTATCTGGGCATCCGAAGACACCGGGTGCCGTGGAGCGTCGTCGGCTTCAGATCCCCCAAAGGACGGCTCGCACTGCTGATTCCCTGGCCGGCATTGCTGGGCAGCCTTGTGTTCAGCGGTGTATATGTCGCTATCGTGACCACTCTCGGCTTCGATTTCCTGGTGCCCACCGGGGTCCCCGTCGACATCCTGGGAGAGGCATATCGAAGACTGATTACCATCGCACTGATCGGACTCGCAGGCCCCCTGGTCGAGGAGCTGTTTTTCAGGGGTTTTGTTTTGACCGCGCTCGTCGGTCCCCTGGGAAAATTCCGTGCAGCAGTTGTAACTAGTATTCTGTTCGCGGCGGGCCACGTTGACCTCGGCGTCATGGTACCCTTCTTCGTGAGCGGTATTCTGTTGTCCTGGCTGTACCTGCGAACACGATCAATATGGCCTCCGTTTTTGGCCCATTCCGCCCAGAACCTGCTGGCTCTTTGGTTGATGACCGCAACTTAGAGTTCTATGATCGCAACTCATCTGGACAATGGGCAATAAACCTTTGCTAACCAGGGAGAGAAGAAAAAAGAGAATAAAAGTGTTTTCTGAGGGACTCCCTCAGGCTCCCGGCATAGGGGCTCTGCCCCTCTGCACACCCCGATAACCAGTGAATCGGACACCACGCAAGGGGTACGATGACCAATAGAATAGACTTGACGCTCCACGAGGCCCGGAAGGCTGGACGAACGATACTCGCCCCTTTTATGACCGTAGGCTATCCCGACCTCGACACGTCAATCGATATCGCGGAGGCAGTCTTGCAGTCGGGCGCGGACCTCATCGAGTTGGGGGTGCCTTTCAGCGATCCTCTGGCCGAGGGCTTTACTATCCAGATGACCAGTAAACACGCCCTCGAGCAAGGCGTTACGCTGCAGGGCTGCATCGACGCCGTCCGTCGTCTCAGGGAGCGAAACTCAAATGCGCCTGTGCTCCTGATGGGGTACTACAACCCATTTTTGAGGCCCGGTTTGGAGAGCTTCGTTGAGGAGGCTGCGCACGCTGGGGTTGATGGCCTCATCGTTCCAGACCTACCCCCTGAAGAGGCAGCCCCCCTTCACGAGATATGCCAACGCCACGGTGTACACCTGGTTCCTCTGTTGGCGCCGACAAGCACCACGGACCGCATAAAACAGGCTTGTCAACACGCAGGCGGGTTTATATACTGCGTGAGCCTTACGGGGGTGACCGGTGCGCGCGCCGGTCTGCGAGAAGGGCTGGAAGGCCTGGTCAATAGGATTCGACTACAAACAGCCCTGCCTATCCTTGTCGGCTTCGGAATTTCGACTCCCGCCCACGTCAAGGAGGTCGCAGCTTTCTCCGATGGGGCGGCGTTCGGCAGCGCGCTGATAGACGCAATCGCCGACCTTCCAAAGGCCGAAGCCGTACAAGCAGCGCGCGAGTTCCTAGCAGCTATGCGGCAAGGTGCTGGGCACGCTAAGGGGACGGGACCGGATACTGACTGAGCCAGGCCGACGCCGGGCGTCCGGACCTTTGATATCTCAGTCGTCGGAATCGAAGTATTAATAGAAGCACGGGAGTGAGAGCAATGGGTCGGATGAGGGGCATCAGGGGAGCAACCACCGCCGACGAGAATACGTCAGAGGCGATCACCGAGGCCACTACTGAGCTTCTCAAGAGTCTGATTGAGGCAAACGATGTACAATTGGACGACATCGCCGCAGTCCAATTCACCTCCACGGTCGACCTGGATGCGGAGTTCCCGGCCCTCTCAGCCCGCAAGATTGGCTGGACCGATGCCGCGCTGCTGGGCAGCGTCGAAGTAGACGTAGCGGGCGCCACAGAAAAATGCATACGCGTCCTGCTTCTGGTTAACACGGACAAGTCCCCTCAGGATATCCAGTTCAGGTACCTGAAGGGCGCTGCAAACCTGAGAAGCAAGGGCATGCCGGAGGCGTGAGCCTTGTCACTGTGGAGAAATAGCTGGCCGAACGCCAACTCCCCAGTGCCGGGGTGGTGGTTTAGCAAGTCGGACGTTGCGCCGCTTTATTGGCGGTCCAAAGGCCGGAACTGTGAACCACTCTACACTATCCTGGAGGCACGTCCCCATGACCACACAGAACGATAACCTCAGAAACACCAACGTATCTAGCATAACGCCCCTCGCCCCGCCCTCTGAGTACTGGAAACGCTTCCCGGCAACCCCTGACATTGAAGTCCACGTTGCGGGAGCCCGGAAACAGATAGAACTGATAGTCGACGGTACCGATGATCGCGTTATGCTGATCGTCGGTCCCTGTTCGATACACGACACAAAGGCGGGCATCGAGTACGCTGGGAGGATAAAGGAACTCTCAGACAGTGTGAAGGACCGGATTTTGGTCGTCATGCGCGTCTACTTCGAAAAGCCAAGGACGGCGCTCGGTTGGAAGGGGCTCATAAACGACCCCAATCTAAACGGGACCTACGATGTGTCCAACGGCCTGGCCATCGCTCGCGAGTTCCTGCTCAAGGTCAACCAAATTGGCCTGCCGACAGCCATCGAGTGGCTCGACCCATTCACCCCGCAGTACCTGGGAGACCTGGTGGCCTGGGGTGCTATTGGCGCCCGGACCACTGAGAGTCAGACCCACAGGCTCGTGGCCTCCGGGCTTAGCATGCCCATAGGCTTCAAGAACGGCACGGGCGGTTCGGTCCAGATCGCCGTGGACGGCATCGTCGCCGCACGCTCTGAGCACGTTTTTCTCGGCATCGACGACGAGGGCGCTGGCTCTATCGTCCACACCACCGGAAATCCCGCTTGCCACCTGATACTGCGAGGTGGCAAGAACGGGCCTAACTACGACGCGAAGTCGATCACCTCTGCTATGGGCAACCTTTCTGGCAGCGGGCTCGAGCCGAACCTCGTGGTCGATTGCTCCCATGCGAATTCCAACAAGGACCACCGCGTTCAGCCGGTCGTCTTCCGGGACGTGATCGAGCAGAGAGTGGCGGGGACCAAAGGTATCGTCGGCCTCATGCTCGAGAGCCACCTGTTCGAGGGCAGCCAGAGCTTGGGGGATGATCCCAGCGACCTCAAGTACGGGGTGTCCATCACCGATGCGTGCTGCGGCTGGGATGAGACCGTAATGCTCGTCACAGAGGCTTACGAGCGCCTGGGGAGCTAGCATCGACCGGCGCCGGCCAAGTGTCCCCCAACAACGCTGTCGCATGCCCTCCACATTCCGACATGAGCGAGGTCGCGCCTTATGACGGCCTTGCCTTCTGAAGGTCCAAGCAAGCGAAGTGTCCTCCTATTTGCGTCGGCCACCCACGTCTGGAGCGACCTGTTCTACGCGCTCATGATCGCGCTGTTGCCGCTGATGCAGACGGACTCGGACCTGCTGCTATCCTACACAGACGTCGGGCTGGTCAGGACCGTCTACAGCGGGGCTTCCGCAGCGTTGCAGATACCCGCCGGCTACCTTGCCGAGTCCGTCGGCGAGTTCTGGCTACTCCTGGGTGGCAACATGTGGGTAGCAGCGGGACTCGTCGGGATGGCGCTGGCGCCCGGGTTCATGCTCATACTGGCCATCACCCTGGTTTCGGGACTCGGAGGGGGCACGCAACACCCCCTTGCCACCAGCATGGTGTCCAGGTGCTACGACGAAGGTC
>CAJWER010000049.1 GCA_913030785.1 uncultured Chloroflexota bacterium
CGCCATCCCCAACGCCCACGCAGACTCCGAGCCACATTCCGACAGCGACACCGTCGCCTACGGCCACCCACACCCCATCACCCTCCCCAACGGCCATCGCGCCCACCCCGGTCCCGCCATCGCCCACAGCGGCGCCCCCTTCGCGGGTAAACCTAATGCCGTCTGCTCCCAGCGATTGGGAAGGCCCGCTCATCGTTGCGGCACTTGAGCAGATCAGGCAGAACACGGCCCAGGCGGTGGGCTCCACGACCTACGTGTCCTGGGCGGTCGCCAACAAAGGCGAGGTATCCGTTAACGAGCTGTTCTTCATCGATCTCTACTTCGATGGCGTCGAGGTGGCGAGATGGAGCGGCAATCGCCTGGATAACGTCTCCTTGAGTGTCATAACCGATTGGGACGGCCTGCAAGACGTGGTCAGGCTCACTCCTGGCGATCACACGCTGAAGCTGGTTGTCGACCCGACGAACCTGATATCCGAGACTGACGAGACCGACAACGAGATTGAGTCGACCCTCACGTGGCTACCGGACACAAATGGAGCGGTCTCCACCCCGGTGCCGGACCGGCTCCCCGATCTGGCGCTGCACACCCCGGACGACTGGGATGCCGCTCTGATCGCCAGCCCTTACGAAAACGAGGTCACCGATGGCCCGCTGTCGGTCGACATGCCCACATACATCGCCGCCGTAATCTGGAACCAAGGACTTGTCAGTATTTCCGATGACGTCTGGATATACCTGTACGTCGATGAAGTCCTCACTGATATGAGACTAACCAGTGGCATGCTTATAGAGGATCCGGCAGCCCGCTCTCGCTTCCAGGACCTGCGCCAGAGGGTTTCCCTGTCTCCCGGGATTCACACGCTTAGAGTAGTAGTAGACCCCAACGACCTAGTCGTTGAGTCCAACGAGGACAACAACGTCTTCGAACGTGAATTTGTGTGGGGGACGGGTACAGTGGCCGCTGCGACGCCCGTGCCGATGGCGTCGCCGCTGGTGCTGCCGGCGGCCCCGACGCTGCCGAACCTCGTGCCTGGATGGCGCTTCGGTTGGGATGGGCCAATCATAGTGTCCCACGAACCCGAGAGCTTCCTCGACGGATCTCTTACCATCGATAAACCATCGCTGGTCGATATCCTGGTGTTCAACCGCAGCACGCAGGAAGCGGGCCCCTACTCTGTTGACCTCTATCTCGACGGCGAGAAGATTAAGCGGTTCGAAATGGACCTGGGCATCATATCGAGGGAGGTCAAGGTAATTGAAGACTGGGAAGGGCTCACAAAGAAGGCTCCTCTTACCGAGGGCGTCCACGTTCTCAAGATGGTGATCGACCCGGATAACGTGGTGTCCGAGACCGACGAGACCGACAACACATACGAAAAAACATTTTCATGGGGCACGGGCGAGATCGTGACCACAGAGCCCAGGAGCTACGACGAAGACACGCTTTGGCAGATGTTGTCAGCGCTCCCAGATCTGTTGGACATTCGCAAGAGTGTAGTTGATGGGAACGGCGAGGCCTACGCCGAAGACGTGTTGCGAGTGGCGGACGCGGGCTACTACCTCGTAACGGGCCGGAGTATCTTCGACGAGCGGGTGAACGTGTTCCTTCTCGGCAGGCAGAATTACCTGGATTGGATCGAATCGAGCTTCGATGAACAGTTTGCCATCCGAGACCCGTCGACCTACGAGTCTCTTGCCGTGCGCAAGGGAGTCATGCGCGCCAGGGCTACCGGCTTCACGACCAGGGATGAGGGGAAGGTCGCCGTAGTTGTTGACGCCGAACGCGGCGTCGCCGATGTCATCAACTCCCTCGCCCACGAGCTGGGACACATGCTCCAGGATCTGTCGACCGTCGCCGAGCCCGATTCGGATGCATCGTACCTGGTCCAGGGGATCCACGAGGCCGAGGCGCAGCAGTTCCAGCGCACGATGTGGCTGGCAATCGAGGAGTTCACCGGACTATCGCTGACCTCTTACCCGACCTACGCCAATTTTCGGGATCTGACTGACGAGCGGCTTTCCGCGGCAATCAGAAATCGCGGCCGAGACGAGCACGAGCTTGGACTCCTACTCCAGTGGCTCGTAGTGTTGGACGACCCCGCTTTTTCGGACCTGCGAGAGAAAGCAATTGTAGGGTTTGACGCTTCGGAATCGCTGAGGCTCTTCGAATATCTGGTCAATCTGTCTCCAAGTACCTCGAACGCCTACGTCTCGGATCGACTGGAGGCGCTGCCCGGTGCGGTCAACCTCATCCGTGCGGCCGCGTGGGGCAGACTCCAACCCGTCTCAGAGATTCAATACGAAGGCCAGCGAGACCTTCGGGTAGCCGCGCTCCTGATGCCGTAACCGGCCACACGCTCCATCCCCAAATCCTGCCAACTGCCAGTGGAATCTCTGCAGGTACAGAGCCCCGATGCCTGCCCTGAGCGAAGTCGAAGCGCCGGATATGTGTGGGTGCCCCTCACATCAATATCCCCCCCTCATGGGGGAGGGGATTGAAGAGCGCGGTCGGGCGCACCATGCCGGTGACACGCCTATCGGACACGTCTACAATGGCATCCGGTCCAGGCCGGGGGATGGCCTGGGACAAGGTGCGAAGATACTGAAAGACATTAGTGTCCGTTGGGGGAGCCAGCGCCTCGAGGCGCTGAAGAGTCGCGATTACAGGACAATGTGGTTCGCCAGCGTCTTCGCGGGCGCAGCATCTTGGGCCCTGATCGTGGCCCGCGGCTCCCTCGTGTACATCATCTCGGACTCGTCGATGTGGGTCGGACTCGTCACATTCGCCGCGATGGTGCCGCGGGTCATAGTGACGCCCATCAGCGGCTACCTATCGGACCGGTTCGACCGCAGGACCGTGATGGCGGCAATGTTTGGCGTGAGCGTCGTCCACAACCTGGTCCTGGCAGTGCTGGCGCTGACCGGGGTGATTGAAACCTGGATGTTGATTGTGCTGGCACTGGTGGATGGCTCCGCGCGAGCCGCCCAGGTGCCCGCGACCCAGGCCCTCATTCCAAATCTCGTGCCGAAGCGGCTGCTCCTCAACGCCGTCGCGCTGCACCAGGCAGCAGGACAGGGATCGAGGGTGATCGGGCCCGCCGTAATCGCACCACTCCTCCTAACGGTCGGTCCCGGAAGCGCGTTCGCGATCTGCACCGTGTTCTATGGGATTAGCCTTATCCAGACGTTACGGATTCGTACGGCTTCGACGGGCGTAATCGACACCAGTCAGAGTCTGGTCAAAAACCTGATAGCAGGGCTCCTCTACGTCTATCGTCTGCCGACGCTTCTCGCAATCGTAGTGATGGCGATTTTCCACTGTGGCCTGACCATGTCGTTCGAGTCCATGCTGCCGGTTCTCTCCAGAGAACAACTTGGCGAGGATAAGGCCGGGTTTGCATACCTGATGATGGCCGTGGGCGTAGGCGCCATGGTGTCGGTGGTATTCCTGGCCGGGGTCCGAAAGGAATCCACGCGAGGACGCCTCTTCCTCAACCTGGGGGTCCTCTCAGGACTTGCGCCGGTGGTTCTTGCAGCATCCACGGGCATGCCTGCGGCCCTGACTGCCGCTGCTCTTATGGGTGCAGCCCAGGCAGGATTCATGACGCTGACCTACTCGATGATCCAGGCGATCGTACCGGACGGGGTCAGGGGACGCATAGGTGGGGTCTACTCGGTGCACGTCGGCGGCATGATGGCGGCGGCTAATCTACTCAACGGAACCCTCTCCGATACGCTGAATGCACCGCTACTGCTAACGGTGGGCGGGATAGCCTTCATCGTGGTGATGTTCGTAAGCTGGCGCGTCGCGACAACCAGGCGAATCTTCACCCACGGCCTCCAAATGGATGCGGCGGGTCCTCTGCAGTCTGTATAGACCCACCGGCAGACAGCCCGGAGGCCCCTCGGCATGTCCAGCCCTGTCCGAACTAAGCGCGCGCGCCGCTGCCTAGGTTCGCCGTGGGAGTCTTCCAGCTGTCAATCCTCCGTTGACTGGCATCGAGACCCCATTGACGAAAGATGCGTCGTTCGAGCAGAGCCACACAGCGGCCTCAGCGACCTCTTCCGGATCCCAAAACGCCCGGCCAGCTCCATCTTCTGAACAATCGCTTTGAGTTCGGGGTTGTCCAAGAATGGTTCCACCAACGAGTGGCGTATTCAGCCCGGACAAACGGCGTTGACACGGACACCCTGGTTCCCATAGCCAAGCGCCGCAGACTTCGTTAAGCCAATTACCCCGTGCTTGCTGGCGACGAACGAAAAATTCAATGAACCTTGTAGTCCGGCCTCTGCGGAGTTGTTGACGAACGCCCCACCATCCCTCTTGAGCATCTCGGGTATCTCGTACTTTGTGCACAGCCACACGCCCTTCAGATTGACGTCCACGACCGTGTCCCAATCCTCCTCTTTGGCGTCCAACAGCGTGGTTCCTGCCACCGTGCCGGCCACCCCGGCGTTGTTGAAGGCGTAGTCCAGGCCTCCGTATATATCCACGGCCCTGCGCACCATCACCTCGACCTGCGCCTCCTGCGAAACGTCGGTCTGGACGTAGATCGCTTCGCCGCCTGCCTCGTGGATCTCGGCCACCGTGTCGTTCTCCTCGTATGGGCCGCGAGAGGCTACCATGACCCGAGCACCACGCTCGGCGAATTTGATTGGGGCGGCCCTCCCGATACCGGCGCTTCCCCCAGTGACTATAGCAACCTTTCCATCGAATGAACCGGACATTAGCCGTCCCCCATTATCATTACCTGGTAGTTGGATCGAACCCCGGGGCATACCTGGCCCCGCCTGCACTAAGCGCGCGCAGCGCCGCCCTACATTCTGATGACCATTTGGAGTTGAGTTGTCGGCTTTGTCAGGGCCTCAAAGGTCTCATTGATCCTCTCCAGCGGAACGAAAGAGTCATCCGAAAGGAGCGGTTCCACGTCGACCCGGCCTGTCTTCATGAGGTCCAGAGCGACCCGCCAGTCGTCGGCCACCGAGCCAAACGTCGTCTGAATCCTTACCTCGCGGCCCATCCAATCGATGGGAAGCACCGGAATGTCTTCCCAAGCTATGGCGACCAGCACAACCTGGCCGTTCCGACGGACCATACTCAGAGACTGGTCGAGCGTCCGCTGCCACCCCGCACAGTCGAAGACCACATCGGGACCGAGGCCGCCCGTGAGCGCTAGCGCCTGCTCCACCACATCGCCCTGATTGGGGTCGATGACCGCGTCCGCGCCCAGGGCCAGCGCTGCCTCTCGGCGGACGGAGGTAGGCTCAGAAAGGTACACAGACGTAGCGCCGGCCGCCCGGGCAGTCTGCAGGCAAAACAACCCGATGGGTCCGCCCCCCAGTACCATCACTGAGTCACCCAATTTCAGGTCGGACCGCCGTGTGGCTCGGACGGCGATGGCGCAGGGCTCGCAGAGAGCCGCTGCCTCGTCAGACACACCCTCCGGGATCGGTACCGGGTCCCACTCCTCCATCAAAATATAGTCGGCATACGCCCTCATCGGCTTGCTGGCGAATCCCATAGTGCGGTAGTCGTAGCGAGGGTGCGCTAGCTGCGCGCCCTCCTTGCCGGGCGGCACGGTGCCTCCGCCCCCGACCACGCGATCCCCCACGGCCCAACTAGTTACGCCATTCCCCAGGGCGGCGATCGTGCCACAAAATTCGTGCCCCATGACCACGCCCACCGGCGCTGCGTCGTACAGCACCGCGTGGATATCAGTTCCGCAGATAGCGCAGTATTTCACCTGCACGAGCACCTGCCCGGGCCCAGGTGAAGGGGTCGGTATCTCCTCGACGCTGAGCCGTTGATTGCCCTTATATACGGCTGCTCTCATCAAAAGCCTCCGGAGAAACAGTATGGAGTTTGGCGTATAGGGTACAGGGTACGGACGCCGCACGTCGGGGGCGGTCTTGAGTTTTGAGTCTTGGGTCCTGGTTGTCGGGTGCGACAAACCCCCAACCCCACCCGCCCCAACGTGATCAGTGTCTTGATGCGAGCTGCTTCTTGGCCCTGCGCAGGCCACCGAAGCGTAGTCGCAGGAGACCCTTCAGGTCGCCGTAGGCGGTCCTCACGATCCTGACCCGACTGTCCGCGTCGTCGGTCCAGCGCACGGGGACCTCCTTGATGCGATACCCGCTCTTTTCCGCGACGATCAGCAGCTCGCTGTCAAAGAACCACCCCAGATCCTGAACCAACGGCACGAGATCCTTGACGGCGCCGCGAGAGATGGCCTTGAAACCACATTGGGCGTCTTTGAAGCTGGTGAAGAACATGCTCCTGAACAGGATGCTGTACGCCTGTGAAATGAATTCGCGGTGCGGTGGACGTCCGATGACCGTCGCGCCCTTGGCAAGGCGTGAGCCTATGGCGATGTCGTAGCCCCCGGCGCCGATCGCCTCAACGATGACCGGCAACGAATCGAGATCGGTCGATAGGTCGACGTCCATGTATGCCAGGATATCGGCGTCGCTCTCCAGCCACGAATGACGCAGGGCGCGACCACGGCCCCGCTGCTCCAGACGCAAGTAACCCACCCGGTCCATGTCAGCGGTAAGGCGTGCCGCCACCCCGGGCGTATCGTCAGTGGAACCATTGTCGGCAACGAGGATGCGCCAGTCGTACTGGGCTAGGTTTTCAGCGAGGTAGGCATGGAGCCGTGCCACGCTGGGCCCCAAGGCGCATTCCTCGTTGAGAACTGGGATGACAAATTCAATCGAGGCGGGCACGGCGCACCTAGTGCTTGAAGTGGCGGATGCCGGTGAAGACTAGAGCGATGCCGAGGCGATCTGCCGCTGCGATGACCTCGTCGTCGCGAATCGAACCGCCGGGTTGCGCGACGGCGGTAATGCCGCCCTCGGCCGCCATCTCGATGTTGTCGGCGAAGGGCATGAAGGCGTCCGATGCCATGACGGTCCCGATTGCCGCATCACCCGCGATACGGAGCGCCAGGTGGACGCTGGTTACACGGTTGGGCTGGCCCGCTCCCATACCCACGAGAGCGGAGTCCTTCGCAAGGACGATTGCGTTGGAACGCACGTGTTTGGCTGCCTTCCAGGCAAACGAGAGGTCCTCCATCTCGGCCTCGCTCGGCTTGCGCTTGCTTTTGACCTCCCACGACGCGGTGTCGACTCCTATGTTGTCGACAGCCTGCATCAGCGCGCCACCCGTGACCCGGCGTACATCGACGCCCTCCATTGGGCCTACCGCTGGCTCTGCCTGTAGCACGCGGGTGCGCTTGCGCCTCTCCAGCAGTTTGAGTGCCTCAGGCTCGTATCCGGGGGCGATGATGACGTCGAACAGAACCCCGCGCATGGCCTCGGCCGTTGCAGCGGTCACCGGTCTGTTGAACCCGACGATTCCGCCGAAGGCAGACACCGAATCGCCCTCGAAGGCTCGCTGGTAAGCGATAACCTGGTCGTCGTGGACGGCCAGGCCGCATGGGTTGGTGTGCTTGACCACAGTCGCAGCAGGCTGAGCGAAGTCGGAAACGGTGCGCCAGGCGGAGTCGGCATCCATGTAGTTGTTGAAGGACATCTCAATGCCGTGTAGTTGGCTCGACTTGACGATGCCACCGGTGGAGAGAGGATCGGCATATAGGACCGCCTCCTGGTGCGGGTTCTCCCCGTACCGCAGACCAGTCTGACGCGAGAATCCGTGGGTCACCTCGTCAGACAGGGCGGTCCCGCCGTCCATCAGGTACTGGGAGATAGCCGTATCGTACAGGGCAACATGCTGGAACGCCTTGCGGGCCAGAGAGCGCCGCTCTTCGAGTGTGATCGTCGAGGGGTCTCCGCGTCTCAGGATGAGTCGCTCCGACACCCAGCCGTAGTCGGACGGGTCCACGATCACGATGACATGTGGAAAATTCTTGGCCGCCGACCTGATCATGGTCGGGCCGCCAATGTCGATGTTCTCCAGAGCGTCCTCGAGGGTGGCATCCGGAGCGGCTACCGTCTTGACGAAGGGGTAGAGATTCACGGCGATAAGGTCGATGGTGTCGATGCCGTGCTCGGATAACTCCTCGATGTGCGAAGGCAGGTCACGGCGGGCAAGGATACCGCCGGCGATCTTTGGGTGAAGGGTCTTAACCCGGCCGTCCAGTATCTCCGGCGATCCGGTCAGGTCCGCTACCTGGGTGACCTCCAGACCTCCTTCTCGGAGCGCCGCGCCGGTACCGCCGGTGCTCACCAACTCGAATCCGGCCTCGACAATGGTCTTGCCGAACCCTACGACACCTGTCTTATCGTGTGTACTGATTATCGCTTTCATTGCACCAATTCCGCCCTCAGGATATCATAGGGTAACCCGCTGCTCGCCCGTTGCCTGGTACACCTCGCCGACTACTCTCGCGCCCTGCACCAGGGCCTCTATCTCAGTAGCGTGTTTGCGATCGCACACCAGCACGAGGCCAAGCCCCATGTTGAACACGCGGTACGTCTCTTCGCGCGAAATACTGGTGCGTTCCAGCAAAATCGAGAACACAGGGGGGAGGCACCATGTCGTTGTGTCGAAGCTTGCGCCCAGTCCATCCGGCAGCGCCCGCGGCACGTTTTCAATCAGCCCACCGCCCGTGATATGTGCCGCAGCCTTGATCCGTCCTCGCACGGCCTTCATCGCTCCGACGTACGAGAGGTGGGGCTCCAATAACGCCTCGCCCAGCGTGCCGTCCAGTTCGGAGTGATGCTCAGCGAGCGGGGTCGGGTCGTCGTCGATATCCAGGGCATCGCGGACGAGGGAGTAGCCGTTGGTGTGCAGCCCGTTGGACGGAATGCCTATCAGCAAATCACCTTCGGCAACCGACGAGGGATTGGTGATGTCGGAGCGCTCGGCGGCCCCGACCGCAAAGCCGGCCAGATCGAAATCGCCGCCCTCGTACATACCAGGCATCTCCGCGGTCTCGCCGCCTATCAGCGCACACCCCGCTACCTCGCAAGCCCGCGCCATGCCAGCGACCAGTATTTCCACCACATCGGGACGCAGCGCTCCGACGGCGATATAGTCCAGGAAAAATAGAGGGTCCGCGCCGCAGACCACGACATCGTTCACGCACGCATTGACCAGGTCGTCACCCAGAGTGTTGTAGGAGCCCAGCGTGATAGCTATTTTGAGCTTTGTGCCGACACCGTCAGTGCTGGACACGAGGACGGGGTCTTTGTAGCCGGATAGCCGGTACATGGCGCCGAAGCCGCCGATGCCCCCCAGTACCTGTGGGCCGTGGGTCGCCGCGGCCAGAGGCGCAATACGGCGCCTGACCTCAGCCGCAGAGTCGCGATCGACGCCCGCGTCTTTATATGTGTGCTCTGCCATGCTCTAGCCGCTTGCTCCGCTGCTGAACGGAGACCAATAATATTCTTGAATATTGCTTCTTCGGGACACCTAGCGCAGCATACGTCGCCCTAGGCATCACCCACCCCGCCCAACAAAACGCGCTTGCAGCGCTAGACTTCGAGGGCTAGCTTATCCATCTCTAGCTGCACTGGGATGGGGTGATCGCCAGTAAAGCATGCCATGCAGATGCGGTTGCGCTCGAGCCCAACGGCACGGACCAGACCTTCGTGGCTCAGGTAACCCAGCGAGTCGGCCTGGACCATAGTGCGAATCTCTTCGACGCTCTTATTCGCGGCCAACAACTCCTTGTGGGTTGCCATGTCTATGCCGAGGTGACACGGGTGTATGATAGGCGGCGCGCATATCCGCAGGTGGATCTCCTTGGCCCCGCCCTGATGCAGTAGCTGCACAACGTGAGGTGTGGTCGTTCCTCGAACGATGCTGTCGTCGACGACCACCAGCCGTTTGCCCTTAATGAGTTGAGGCAGCGGATTGAGTTTGGTGCGCACGCCCAGATCCCGAAGCCTCTGGTCGGGGGAGATGAAAGTCCGCCCGACATAGCGGTTCTTGACGAGCCCCTCCCCATAAGGGATCCCCGACTCCTGGGAGTACCCGACGGCGGCGGCGAGGGCCGAGTCGGGCACGCCGATAACCATGTCGGCCTCAACCGGGTGCTCTCGGGCCAACTCGGCGCCCATGGCCATTCGGTTGCTGTACACAAGCCGCCCGTCCAGGACGCTGTCTGGCCTGGCGAAATAGATGTGCTCAAACACACAAGATGCCCTGGCCTGCCGGGGCTCTCTCTGGTAGATAGAGCGGAGCCCGTTCTCGTCGACCATCACAGCCTCACCCGGCTCGATCTCTCTAACGAACGTCGCGCCGATGTGGTCGAGGGCGCAGGTCTCCGACGCGATGACCCACCCGTCGTTGAGCTTGCCTATGCAGAGAGGCCGGACGCCCAGCGGATCGCGGATCCCCAGCAGAGTGTCCTTGGTCATGACGACGAGGGAGTAGGCCCCGCGAAGTCGGCGCATCGCGTATGCGATCCGGTCTTCCCAGGTTGTCGCCGGGGCATTGGAGATCAGGTGCGCCACGATCTCGGAGTCGTTGGTCGAGGTGAAGGTGCAGCCCCAGCCCAGCAACTCTTCCTTGAGTTCCTTGGCGTTGACTACGTTGCCGTTGTGCCCGAGGGCGAGCCTGACGTTCGGTCCGTTGGAGATAATGGGCTGGGCGTTCTTGGCCTGGCTGCTGCCGGTAGTCGAATAGCGGGTATGGCCGATCCCTACATAGCCAGTCAGCCGCTCCAGGTTGTCTTCCTGAAAGCTTTGAGTGATCAGGCCCATTGAGGTGCGGAGCCTGATCACCTTGCCATCGCCTGTGGCGATGCCTGCACTCTCCTGGCCCCTGTGCTGTAATGCAAAGAGTCCAAAAAAGGTAATACGGGCAACGTCTTCGCCTTTGGAGTAGACGCCGACGACACCGCATTCGTCGTGTACACGATCACCCTGAACCGACACCGCTGCCCCCGGGCTGCTAGGGTCTGCTGGATCGAACCAAAGCATCGTCAATAACGTGTTTCGCAGCCTGTGTATTATATGTCGCTGCCAATCGGAGGGTCAATGGCGAGGCACCCAAATCCAGCTCCGTCCAACCCCGTGAGCACACCTAACGGGAGGAGACTTCCACAATTGGCCTTATGAGCGATGGCATCAGCAGTGCAACCAGCAGGACGCAGGTCGCGCCGATTGCTGCCCTAACGAGAGGTGGCTTCGCCTATTGGTCGCATGAGCGGTGGCATCAGCAGCGCAACTAGCAGGACACAGGTCGCGCCTATTGCCGCGTTGACCGCTAGAGCGACGCTTGGTCCCATGAGGCTGGCGGTCGCCCCGATCAACAGAGCGCCAAAGGGGCCGGCGCCTATTGCCAGACTTACGACGCCGAGCGACTTCCCTATCATGTCCTCGTGGGCAACGAGCATCGTCATCGACGCTTGCATAGTGCCGAACCCGGCTGCGCCCAGACCCATCATCACAAGAACCGCCAGGGACAACACGTACCAGTCCGACACCGAGAACAGTGCGAGTCCGACGAACGTCAATAGAGAGCCTGCGACGAAAATCCGTCCAGGGCGGGCGATGGTGACCGTCGAGGCGACGATGACGGCCCCGATGACCGAACCCAGGCCCGGGGCAGCCAGGAGTATGCCCATGAGGCCCGGTCCCACCCCCAGAACATCCCTGGCGATGACCGGCACGATGTTAGCGTAGGGGAACGAGAGCAAATTCATGGCGACCGTTATCAAGACCATCGCCCTTAGTAGCGGGTGGCTCGCGACATAGCGTAGCCCTATGGCAAGCTCCTGGAACAGGCGGACACGTGCAACCGAATCACGGCGAACAGGCGCAACTCGCAGGCGCGAAAGCAGTGTGAGCGAGATCAGGTACAGCGCAGCTACCACTATGTAGCCGTCGGAGACCCCGATCACCGTGATCATGGCTCCGGCCAGCGCCGGCCCGAGCATGAGACTGGAAGACATGCCCACCGAATCCAGGGCTACAGCGTTGGTGACCCCGTCTCTTCCGAGCATGTCATGGATCAGCGATCGTCGGGATGGCATGTCGAGGGCCCACGCCGTGCCGACGATCATTACCGAAGGATAGGCGTGCCAGTAGCTCACGAGGTCGGTCTGAAGCAGGGCAGCCATTACGAGGACGGACAAAAAACTGGCCGCTTGAGTGATCATCAGAAGTCGGCGCCTGTCGGCCCTGTCCGCGAGCACACCCCCCACCATCCCCAGGAGGAACATCGGAGCCATGCCGAAGAACCCCACCAATGCCACGAGCCAGGCCGAGTCGGTCCGTTCCAGCACGAACCACGCCAGGAGGGTCATCTGCATCCAGCGACTCGCGTACGCGGCGAAGTTCGCGGGCCACAGAAGCCGGTAGTTGTGGTTGTGAAACGCTCTAAAGGTATTGGGGACGGGTACTCGTTTGGCTCTCAGGTATGGGGCTCCCGCAGTGAAATTCGGTTCTGCGCCCGCCAGTTGCGAGTCGGACACTATCATACGCCCAAGACTGCGATTTTGGCCCAGCCCCAAATGTGCCACCCCGGTCACACACCCCCCACCAGACCTACACGGCACGCTACTCAGTAGCCGCAGCACCCCACCAAGCGTACACAGCACACCACTAAGCGTGCGCAGTACCATTGTCGGGAGTCATTGGCCTTCGCAGGACGGGCAACAGTGTCGCGACCAGCGCCATGCATACCAGGCCGGCCGCAGCATTGAGGCCCAGAGCAAAACCAGGACCCTGCCAATCGGCGACTGCCCCTTCGATCAGCGCCCCGATTGGGCTGGTACCAATTGCCAGGCTCACCACTCCGAGTGCCTTGCCCCTCACGTCCCTCCGGGTGATGAACATCACGATGGACGCCTGCATTGTGCTGAACCCTGCCGTTCCAAGGCCCAGCAGGATGAGTGCCGGAAGGGACAGTGAGTACCACTGGGAAGCGGCAAATAGCAACAGAGTCGCAAAGTAGATAGTCGACCCGCCAATGTACAACCGGCCGTGGTGCCGGATATTCGTCGCTGACGCCACCAGGACCGCCCCGATCATGGCGCCCAGGTCGGCCCCTGCCATGAGCACCCCCATAGGCCCTGGCCCCACATTCAGGACATCCCTCGAAATCACCGGCACCATGTGCTGGTACGGGAACATCAGCAGATTCATCAAGACAGTCACAGTTATCGTGGCTCTCAACGCTGCATGGCCCCACACATAGCGGACCCCATCCACCAGGTCTTTCGTGAGGCTTATTGACGCACGCCCTTCACGTGGCGCGGAGGCCAGCGTAAACCGGCACACGAGCACTACCGCAGTGAGATATGTGACCACAACTGCCGAGTACGCTCCGACGAACCCTGTCGTCGAGATCAGTAGCCCGGCCAGAGCGGGGCCGATCATCCTACTGGCAGACATCGCGACTGAGTCCAGCGCGATTCCGTTTGTCATCCCAGAACTACCGAGCAGGTCGTGGATAGCTGATTTGCGCGACGGCATTTCCAGTGCCCAGGCTGTTCCGGCAACACTCACTATGACGTAGGCGTGCCGGAACTCCTCTGAGCCGGTTGCCAGGAGGACGAGCATCGCGGTCGATGCGATGAGCCCTGCGACCTGGGTCGAGAGGATGACGGCCTTGCGATTCGCCCGGTCGGCCAGTAGACCCCCGACCAGACCGAGTACCAACATTGGCACCATGCCGAAGAATCCGACGAGAGCCACGAGCCACGGAGAGTCGGTCAGCTGGAGCACTAGCCAGCCCAGTATGGTCATCTGCATTCATCGAGAGCAGTAGGAGAGTAGATTCGACGGCCACAAGAGACGGTAGTCGTGATTGCGAAATGCGCGCAGCGTGCGGTGCTGGGCCAGCGTAGAAGTGTTGAAGGGGAGAGGTGAGGCCATAGTTGCTCTGGCGGCCATTGTATACCCCGACGGTGCTGCGCACGTCTGGCGGAGCGGTGCCCGGCCGGACGCCGAACTGTCTTGGCGCGAGTCTGAATTTAGTGCAACAACCCGAGGTCTATTGGCCAGAACCAGTCGTCGAAACCCAAAAAATGTCGCTCAAACAAGACGTCCGTCCCGTAGGCGCTAGCTTGACACTATTTAGGTAGCCCCGTACCATTGGACCAAGGGCAATCCGCTTGGAGCGGACTGTCTTAACAATTGAAATGGAGGGTGAGTAGCGATGGATTCTACGATGATCGCGATACTCGCCGTCCTGGTCGGCCTAGGGTTAGGGGCCATTGGTGGATATTTGGGCCTGCGAGGGCTAACGAGCAAACATCGTGCCGAGACGGAGAGTGAAGCCACGCAGGTACTGGACGAGGCCAGGGAGGCAGAGAGAAGAATACTCCTGGACGCAAAGGAGGAGGCTTTCAAGGTTCGGTCCGAGCATGATGGTGAGGTAAGAGAGCGGAGGACCGAGATCCAGCGCACCGAACAACGCCTCGCGAATCGTGAGGAAAACGTTGATCGTCGTGCCGACAACCTTGAAAAGCGTGAGAAGGGTCTGACTGAAAAGGAGCAAGCCGCCGAAGATCTCAGAGAAGAGCTGGGACGGATCAATGAGCAAGAGGTTCTCCGCCTGGAGGAACTCGCTCAGCTTTCCATGAGCGAAGCACGCGACGAACTCATGCAACGAGCGGAAGAGGAGACTCGCCACGAGCTGGCGATCATCTACCGCAACGAAGAGGAGCGTGCGCGGGACGAGGCTGATGAGAAGGCTCGGGATATCATCTCCCTGGCCATACAGCGGCTCGCGTCCGATGTCGTCTCCGAAGCAACCCTCACCAACGTACCCCTACCCACCGATGAGATGAAGGGTCGAATTATAGGCCGCGAAGGACGGAATATTCGAGCGATCGAGAAGGCGACTGGGGTGGACCTGATTATCGACGACACCCCCGAGGCGGTGACCCTGTCCTGCTTTGATCCCATACGCAGGGAAGTGGCTCGCCTGGCGATTACCAAGCTGGTAGCGGATGGACGCATACATCCAGCCCGTATCGAAGAGATAGTCACCAAGACGCAGAAGGAACTGGATCAGACTATTCGCAAGATGGGCGAACAGACTATCCTGGATGTCGGCGTTCGCGGCATCAACCCGGAGCTAGTGAAGCTGCTGGGTCGGCTCAAATACAGATTCAGCTACGGCGAGAACGTCCTTCAGCACAGCATCGAGGTCGCCAGACTCGCTGGAATGATGGCCGGGGAGATAGGGGCGAACGTCAAGGTCGCCACCGCTGGCGGTCTTCTGCATGACATCGGCAAAGCATTGACTCACGAGGTCGACGGACCTCATGCCGAAATCGGCGCGGATGTTGCGACGAGGAACAAGGCCCCCGCAAATGTATGCACGACTATCCGTGAGCACCACGACGATGACCACAGCAGCCCGGAGTCGTTTCTGGTCGCCGCGGCGGACGCCATTAGCGCCGCCAGACCCGGATCTCGCCGTGACACCGTGGAGCACTACATTCAACGCCTGGAGGCCCTCGAAGAGGTAGGCCGGGCCTTCGACGGCGTCGAGAAAGTGTTTGCCATCCAGGCGGGTCGCGAGATCCGTATAATGGTGAAGCCACAGAGAATCGACGACGTGGCCGCCAACAAACTGGCGAGAGACGTCTCGAAGAAGATCGAGGAAACCCTGGCCTACCCTGGCCAGATAAAAGTAACGGTGATCCGAGAGTCGCGCGCAGTCGAATACGCCAG
>CAJWER010000050.1 GCA_913030785.1 uncultured Chloroflexota bacterium
TCTCTTCGGCTGCCGTGGCGACATACTCTCTAACCTCAACTAGCTCCTTGGTTCTCGGGGCCGGGTGCTATTTACTTCGTTTGTAGTGTATTTCACAAATTGTGAGTATCGCGTGAAAATGCATATGATGGGCGTGAAGAAACTGTGAAATATCTCACATAATGTGTATTTGCCCAACATGGATGTTCACAGTTACATGCGCCGCGAGCCCCGGTAACACCAGTGCGCGGTGCTATAATGGGCGGGAAATTCAAGGGCTGATTGCCGAGATTCGTGAGTGAATTCGGGAGGAGAGTGGCTTGAGCGAAGGGGTTAGCGACGCGCGTTATAGGAAGTACCTGGATTCCGAGCTCGAGGCAGCTGCCTTGTACACGGCGTTGGCTGACGTCGAAGAAGATCCTGTTCGCGCAGAAATCTTCCTTAAGCTGGTTGACGCTGAATTGAAACACGCCGGGCGCTGGGCCGAGAAGCTGGGGATGGACCCGGCGCTACTCAGCAGCAGCAACCTGGGTGTGAAGGGACGATTGTTGAAGTGGGGGGCCCGCATATTCGGTACCCGTCGGGTTCTGCCTGTCTTGCTCCGCCTAGAGGCCAAGGAGACGGCAATATACTCCGCCGATCCTGAGGCAGTAGACCTCGTCCCGGAGGAGCGTAGACACTCCCGCACGCTCCGGGACATGTCGCGACCCGGCTCGCCGACAGACCCTCAGTCACCGTCCACTTCGGTTGGGGGCTCTGGAAGCCTGCGGGCAGCGATATTGGGCGTCAACGACGGCCTGGTGTCGAACTTCAGCCTTGTCATGGGTGTCGCCGGAGGGACCGGCAATGCTGACTTCGTACTATTGGCCGGGGTCGCCGGCCTCTTCGCCGGCGCGTTCTCAATGGGTGCTGGAGAGTACATATCGATGCGCTCCCAGCGGGACATTTATGAGTTCGAGCTCGCCAAGGAGCGTATTGAGCTGATCGAGTGGCCTGAGGAGGAGATGGAGGAGTTGGAGCTGATCTACCAGGCTAAAGGGCTTTCTCCGGAGGAGGCAAGCACCGTCGCTCACCGGGTCATGTCGGACCCAGAGGTCGCTCTCGACACGATGGCGAGGGAGGAGCTGGGCCTGGATCCCTCCGAGTTGGGTTCGCCCAGGGGCGCCGCAGTGGCGTCCTTCCTAGCGTTCATCGGAGGGGCGCTGGTGCCGATAGCGCCCTACCTTCTTCAGGCTGGTGACTTGGCGTTCTCATTGAGCGCCGGTTTCAGCGCCGCTGCGCTACTGGTCGTGGGCAGTACGCTGGCGTCGATGTCGGGCCGCCCGGCCTGGTGGGGTGGCCTGCGCATGCTCCTTGCCGGCGGGGCTGCCGCCACCGTGACGTACGGCATCGGCTCGCTTGTGGGCATACCGCTGGGCTAGCTCGCGGTAGGCAATCTAGACCGGAGTGCTCCGATTTGACGTCAACATTTCGCCTGGGGAGCGTCGCCGGCATTCCGGTCGGGTTCCACTACTCGCATTTTGTATTGCTGGCCCTCGTGACCTGGAGGATTTCAAGCGGCTTCCTGGCCGACGGCTATCCCGACTGGAGTCCTTGGGTCTATTGGGCTACCGGGGCGTTGGCGGGGGGCCTGCTATCTGTATCGATACTGGTCCACGAGCTGGCGCACTCTCTGGTCGCACGCAAGCGCGGGATAGTCGTATACGGCATTGTCTTGTTCATTCTGGGCGGCGTTAGCGAACTGCAGGCCGACTCGAAGCGGGCCCGTGACGAATTCCTCATAGCGGTTGTCGGTCCTGTTAGCAGCTTCTTGCTCTCGGCGATTCTGTTCGTTATCTCATTGGCCCTTGGCGGTGGTGACTCGCCCCTGGAAGCGATGGTCTTGTACCTGGCGATCATCAACTTGTTGCTGGGCGGATTCAACCTGTTGCCGGTATTCCCTCTCGATGGGGGAAGGGTTTTACGGTCAGTCATCTGGGCAGTAACCGGCAGCTATCTTTGGGCAACCAGAGTGGCGGCAATACTCGGTCGGACCGCAGGAATCGGGCTCATCGGCCTAGGGATCTATCAGTTCGTTAGCGGCAACCGACTGGGGGGCGTGTGGCTGGTATTTATCGGTTGGTTCGTACAGGTCGCCGCCAGACGCAGCATGTCAGAGGAGACTAGTCATGAG
Organism: uncultured Chloroflexota bacterium; assembly: GCA_913030785.1. GTDB lineage: Bacteria > Chloroflexota > Dehalococcoidia > Lucifugimonadales > CAJWER01 > CAJWER01. The sequence goes on from CAJWER010000050.1 coordinate 2,153, forward strand.
GGGAGTCGAGAGGGGTAGCCCTCTCTCGCGGGGGACCGAGGGCAGCGCCCCCTTCCGGAGTCAAGACCACGGGAGTGAATTCCGCTATGTACAACCAGATCAAAGCCGCAGCCATCTCCATCAAGCCCAAGAAGTGGGACAAGGCGGGTAACGCCGACAAGGTCGAGGCGTATTTCCGTCTGGCGGCGAAAGAGAGCCCGGACCTGATCGTCACTACCGAGGGTGTCCTGGAAGGGTACGTCGTCATGGACGTCCTGGAGGGGAGAAGGTCCGCGCAGGACGCTCTCGAAATAGCCGAACCTATCGACGGCCCGTACATCCAGCGGTTCCAGCGCCTCGCCATGGAGCTGGGCACGTGCCTGTGCTTCGGATTCGCCGAGCGTATTGGCGACGACGTGTACAACACGGCGGTGTTCATCGACAGCGGGGGCACGATATGCGGTAAGTACCACAAGGTCCAGCTCGCCGAGGGCACACACCCGTCCTGCAACTACAACCGCGTGGGGAACACCCTGCGAGCCTTCGATACACCCCTGGGCCGCGTTGGCATAGTGATCTGCAACGACCGGTGGAACCCGATGATCGTTAGGGCCCTCGCCCTCGACGGCGCCAGGCTTTTGCTGATCTCTTCGTACGGCTCTAAGTCGCAAGAACAGAACGAAACTGTGCTGGCCCGGGCGCGGGAGAACGGCATACCCATCGTCGAGGCCAACGTCGGTATGAACCTCATCGTCGACAAGGGCGAGATAGTGGCCTATCAGTGGGGGAACGACAAGATTACCACGGCGATGGTAGAGGTCCCCGCTCTCCCGTCGACCGCCGTCGCCCGCGAGTATGAGCAGGAGTACCTCCGGCTCCAGGGGCCCGAGATGGCGAGGCGCTACGAGGAGTCCCTCAAGCGGATTCGTGGAGAGCAACACGAGGGCGATCGGGCCTCATATGGCCAGCTCCTGGTGGAGACGGCGGTCGGCTCGTAGGCAGGCTCAGGCCTTGTACCGGGCTCCAACCCAATGACATGATGAGGAGGCCCCAGACGAGGCATCTGGGGATTGGGCCAAGCACCCCCTTGGCCGTCCGGACGGATTCCGCATCCCCGACCGTTCGCATCCGCTCAGGGTGACATGGGCCAGGTTGCGTTGGCAACAGGGCTACGTCATCCTGATGCGCGGGTCGAGGATGCCCAGGAGGATGTCTGACAGCAGCGTGCCGATGACGGTGAGGGTGCCCAGCAGCAGCACGATTGTCGCTGATACGAGCAGGTCCTCGGCCAGCAGGGCCCGCAGCAGCAGGGGCCCCTCTGTCGGCAGGCTCAGGACTACCGAGACGATGACACTACCCGACATGAGCAGGGGAAGCAGGTACCCCAAAGTGCTGATCAGCGGGTTCAACGCCAGGCGGACCGGGTACTTCAGAATCAGCTTCCACTCGGGGAGGCCCTTGGCCCTGGCGGTGACGACGTAGGGCTTGTTGAGCTCGTCGAGGAGGTTGGCTCTCATGACCCTGATCAAGGCTGCAGTGCCGGCGGTGCCGATGACGAATGCCGGTATCCACAGGTGTTTGAGCAGGTCGATCACTCGCGCGAAGCTCCACGGGGCCTCCAGGTACTGGGGCGAGAAGAGGCCGCCCACGCCGAGGTCGGGGAAGTAGACGAAGGATATCCACAGCAGCCAAAGGGCGAGGAGGAAGTCGGGGACCGCCAGTCCCAGGAAGCCGATGAAGGTGAAGGTGTAGTCCTCGATGCTGTGCTGACGCACTGCGGAGTAGATGCCTATGGGTATCGAGAGCCCCCAGGCCAACAGGGCTGTCGACCCCGCCAGGACCACCGTCATCAGAAGCCGCTCTCCTATGAGCTCGGATACGGGCTTGGAGAACTCGAGGGAAATGCCGAAATCGCCTTGCACCACCCGGAATGCCCACTTGACGTAGCGGACCACCATGGGCTTGTCTAGGCCATATTGCGCCCGCAACGTCTCTTCGAGGCCCTCCGTCACCGTGCCCCCCAGTTCGTAGCCGCCGGCGCCAAACATCAGCTCCTGGATATACGTGTCGACGAAGTCTCCTGGAGGAAGCTGGATGACGATGTAGGAGATTATGGACAGTGCCCAGATCGTGAGTAGCGCAAAGAGAACGCGGCGCATGATGAAGGCTGCCATGGTCCGGTCTCCTTGAGGTGCGTCGTTCGCCGCTCCAACGAATGAAACGACATTTCAATATGGGGTCGTGGCCGATCAGATGGCGGTATAGTAGCGAATCGTTCTAGACCGGTCAATCGCAGGTATCTCTTACAGTTGCGCCGCCGGGTCTCGTTGCGGCTACCGCCTTTGACACGTAGCCGTTCAGACACGCCCGACCGGACACTTGCCGCATTGACACTTCTTGGTGCCGTAGTACAATTGCGTTCAGCCTCGATTCCGCATTCCGGAGCCATGCATGGAGCAACGCGAGCTCGGACGCACCGGTCATCGCAGCACGGTGGTGACATTCGGCACCGCCGGCCTTGGCCGGGTGGATCAGGCCGTAGCGGACAAGGCGGTACAGGCCGTGCTCACGCACGGGGTCAACCAGGTAGACATCGCTCCTAGCTACGGCGAGGCCATGAAGTTCCTCGCTCCCTGGATGTCCGAGATCCGCGACCGCATCTTCCTGGGCACCATGACGACCGCGCGCACGAAGGACGTTGCATGGGACGAGGTGCGTAGCATCCAGCGACGGCTCGGCGTCGACTCCTTCGACCTCTTCCAGCTTCACGCGGTCATCTCCATGGAGGACCTCGATGCGGTCACGGCACGGGGAGGCGCGCTCGAGACTCTCGTCGAGATGCGTGATCAGGGTGTAACAAAATGGCTGGGTATTACCGGACACGGGCCGGCGGTGCCGGCAGTCCACCTCGAGGCGCTGCGCAGGTTCGAATCCGACGCCGTCATGTTTCCGGTCAGCGCGGCCATTTTCCGCAACCCCGACTACCGGCGCGACGTCGAGGCGCTGATGGCTGAGGCCGCCTCCAGGAACGTCGGCGTGCAGATCATCAAGATCATCGCCCGCGGCGGCTGGGGCGACCACGAACGTGAGCACACCACCTGGTACGGCCCTCATCGCGACCAGGCTGACATCGACCGCACCCTATGGTGGGCCTTATCCCAACCTGTTCACACGGCCCCGAGTGCAGGTGACGTGAACCTGCTTCCCAGGGTGCTCGATGCGGCGGAACGATTCGTTTCGCTGAGTGCCGAGGAACAAGACGAGATCGTGCAGTCACAGTCGCCACCGCTGCCTGAGCCCAATTTGGGCATTCCAGCGTCGACCGTCTAACAACCCGGAGGCCATGTGCCCAGAACCCCACCGCATCACTACGCCAGCAAGGTTAGAAAACCCGCAGGGTTCGACTCGTTTTGGGACGGCGTTCTGGAGCAGGCCGCCGCCATTCCCCTCAGCGCTAAGACGACTGTCGATCGTTTGCGCAGCCCGGCCGATGTCGAAACCTTTGAGGTCCATTACGACAGCCTGGACGGTGTGCGGATTGCGGGATGGTACTGTCTACCGCGGGAGAGGTCGAAGAAGCTACCCGCTATGTTGACTGTCCCCGGCTACCTGGGCGAGCCTCCGATACCATTAGACTGGGCCCGTAAAGGATATGCCGTTTTCTCGATAGCCCCTAGAGGCAAGCTTCGGAGCAACGAGCAGTTCAATCCGGGCTACCCAGGTTTGCTGACACACAATATCACCGATCGCAATACCTATGGATACAAGGGGTTTTACGTTGACGCCATGCGAGGTGTCGACTACCTGTTTACCAGGGACGAGGTCGATGTGGGGAGAATCGGCGTGGTGGGCAGCAGCCAGGGGGGCGGCCTCGCCATCGTCGCCGCCGCGATGCGCCCGGAGATAGCCGCAGCATCTGCGGGAGCGCCGTATCTGTGCGGATTCATCGACGCGATCGGCCTCACCACCACCTATCCGTACCAGGAGATCAACGACTACCTGCGCCTCCATCCGGACAGCCGCAAGGAGGTCGAGGAGACGCTTGCGTACTTCGACGGTATGTCCTTTGCCGATCGGATCACCTGTCCTATCGTCGTCAACATAGGTCTCCAGGACAACATCTGTCCTCCGGAGACCGGCTATGAGGTTTTCAACAAGATAGCCAGCGAGGACAAGCGACTCTACACGTACGACAGACATGCGCATGATGCCGGGAGCCATGAACATAGTCAGATCATCGACGCTTTTTTTAGCCGTCACCTGAACCCCTAGAGGGCAAGCGCCCCCGCCGGTTTTGCGGGCAATTGGGACGGCGATAGCGCGAAGCAAAGGATCATCCTTGGCGGACAATAAGCCGGAAGACTTCGAACAGTACTGGGGAGATACGCTGGGTGAGTTGGCTGCGCTTCCCGCGAGGCCGGAGGTTGAGGCTGTCCCAATGCGGGACACCGACTTCGCTACCGCCTATGGTGTCCACTTTACCGGGCTCGGGTCGTACAGGCTCTTTGCGTATCTGAGTATCCCGAAGAGTGAAGGGCCCTTTCCTGCGTTGTATTACACCGCAAGCTACGGCAGCGTCGTGACCCCTATACCCCAGGGGGCCTCCAACGATATTCGCAGCAGGCATGTGACCTTCAGCATTGCGGCTCGGGGCTCTCGCAATGCCGATAAGCCGTACGCGGCATCGTTCCCCGGTTTGCTCACCGACGGAATTGAAAACTCGGCGAAGTACCGGCTCCGCGGCATAGCCGCAGACTGTGTGCGCGGGCTCGAGGTGCTGCTTGCACGGCCGGAGGTTGATACATCGCGCGTCGTGCTAATAGGCGCTGACATGGCTCTGCTGACCGCGGGTCTTGCCTCCGGGGCAAGCCATGTGGTTGCCGGGCCCGCCCTCCTATACAAGACCATGGAGCTGGCCGAGGCAACAAAAGCATACCCTCTGCAGGAGATCAACGACTATCTGCGCCTGCATAAGAAAGCGAAAACGGTCATCACACGCACCTTGTCCTACTTCGACGTGCGATCGCACGCCCCAGGTATAGAAGCCACCACGCTTCTCAAGGCCGGGCCGGCGCACAGCGCGACTGACAAGCTGAAGCTTGCCTCTCTGACCACGGCCATCGCAGGGCCGGTAACCGTCCACGAGTCCGAGAACTCTGGCTACAAGGACGGCCTCTTTGCCGACAAGTGGGTATCGTCTCAACTAGGCTTCGACGCCCCGATACTTCCCGAGCACTGGCGGTAATACTATTCAGACCATCAAGCATGCCGCGGTCCTGGGAGCCGGGACTATGGGTTCGCAGATCGCAGGGCTGCTGGCTGACCGTGGTATCCCCTGTGACCTGCTGGACCTGCGCGGCGACGCAGATGCTCCCAGCGCCCTGGCTGAAGGGGCAAGGGAGCGGTTGCTTACACTGAGGCCTTCGCCACTCTCGAACCCTGCGGCTCTGGAGTTGATCAAGCCCGGCAATTTCGATGACGACCTGCACCGCCTTGCCCAGGCCGACTGGATCATCGAGGCTGTGAGCGAAAACCTGGCGGTCAAAAGGGCCATATGGTCAAAGGTCGCGGCCCACGCACGGGCCGACGCCATCGTCAGCACCAATACCTCGGGTATTCCCGTCGCAACAATCGCCGAGGCACTGCCACCCCAACTCCGCTCCCGATTCCTCGGGGCCCACTTCTGCAACCCTCCCAGGTACGTGCCTCTGCTTGAGGTGATCTCCACACCGGAGACCGACCCCGAGGTGGCATCGACGATTTCCGAGATCGCATCTACTCTCCTAGAGCGTGGCGTAGTACCCGCGTACGACGTGCCCAATTTCATCGCCAATCGAATTGGCGCCTACTCCTTGATGCTCACATTGAAGGTCATGGACGAGTCCGGCCTCGGTTCCGACGAAGTGGACAGCATCACCGGGTACCCCATGGGACGCCCGAGCAGCGCTACTTTTCGGACACTCGATGTCGTCGGCATAGATGTGTTCCTGGCGGTTGTCGAGAACTCCCTGGCGGCGGCCTCAGATGAAGACGAGAAGGCGGTGCTGGAGCCGACGACGTATATCAGGGAGCTGGTAGAGCGGGGCTGGGTCGGCCAGAAGGCCGGGAGTGGGTTCTACCGGCGCGTCAAGGAGGCCGGCAAGAGCAATATCCTTACGCTGGATGTCGACTCGTTCGAGTACCGTGAGCGAAGGCACCTCTCGGCACCCTCACTTGAGGTTGCCGCCGCGACCGAAGATGTGGCCAACAGACTGCGCGGTCTTGCCGTGGCGGATGACGCAGCTGGTCACTTCGCGTGGCGCATACTGTCTCGGACCCTGGCCTACTCGTCCAGCATGGTCGGGATCGTTGCGGCCGATATCGTCAGTATCGACAGGGCGATGCGCTGGGGGTATGCCTGGGAGTCCGGCCCGTTTGCGACCTGGGACGCCCTCGGAGTAGCGGAGTCGGTGAGCCGCATGCAGGCCGATGGCATCGCTGTACCCGGCTGGGTAGCTGAAATCGCGGCCCAGAATGGCTCCTTCTATCGCCACGGTCCCGCGGGTACGACGCAGGCTACACCGCAGGGCGGCTACGCCCCGGTCTCCCAATCTTCCCTCCCTTGAGGGAGAGGATCAACATGAGGGTAACGTCGCAAGCTGGGCGGACCCGATGAGCGGCCCTGCCAAATCGAGAGCTGTCGTACTGGCCGTAATCTCCCTAGGCACGTTGTCCTCCACCCTTGACGGCGGGATGATCTCCGTCGCCTTTCCTGCAATCGCAACCGCATTCGACACCGATACCTCCACTGTGCTGTGGACCACCGTGGCCTATTGGGTCGTCGCTGTCGGTCTGCTCCTGACTCTTGGCTGGCTGGGAGACGTTGCCGGGAGACGGGTCGTCTTCGCCTCCGGGCTGGCGGTCTTCGCAGTCGGCCTGGTACTGACCTCATTGTCCACGTCGATCTGGCAACTCATCGCTTTCCGGATCGTGCAGGGCGTGGGCTCAGCAATGGTGCTTTCGAACCTGAACGCCCTGATTACCGCTAATTTCCCGGCCGAGGACCGTGGGAAGGCAATGGGAATATCCGGCGCAGTTGTCGGGTTCGGGCTCACCGCTGGCCCTCTTCTGGGCGGCGTTCTACTCGACCATCTGGGCTGGCGGGCTGTCTTCTACTCTAGGATTCCCGTGAGCGCCCTCGGGGCGATCCTCGTCTGGCGATTGCTGCCGGCGGACCGTGTCGCAGGCCGTACGTTCAAGGTCGACTTCATTGGCGCGGCCGCGCTGTTCGGTACGCTTTCGTCGATACTGCTTGTGATCAATCAGGGCGGCAGGTTGGGGTTTTTATCAGCGCCCGTCGTGGCGATTGCTGTCATAGCCTCAATCTCCCTGCCGGTCCTGGTCTGGTCTGAGCGCAGGTCTGTGCGGCCCATCCTTGAGATCGGCCTGCTCAAAAGTCGTCAGTACGGCTTCAGTATGCTGGTGCTGGTGAGCCACTACCTGTCCCATGGGGGAATTCTCCTCGTACTGCCCTTTTTCCTGTTGGACTCCCTCGGGTTCTCAGCGACCAAGATGGGCCTTTTTCTGGCGGCGTTCTCCCTGGGGAGAACCTTCCTTGCTCCCATTGCTGGCCAGTTGTCAGATCGCTTTGGACCGCGACCATTCCTGATCCTGGGCAACGTGTTCCTGGCAGTAGCGCTGTTCTGGCTGAGCCGACAGGGCACCGATGCCGGGGATCTTGCCTTGCTCGGAGGGCTGTTGCTGGCCAGTGCCGGCTCGTCATTCTTCGAGCCCGTGGTCACCAGCACTATCATGGGCTCGGTCCCAGAGGAGCGTACTGGGACGGCCTCGGCATCCATAGCCCTGGGAAGGCAGACAGCGTTCGCGGTCGGTGTGACCATCTCTGGGGCGATATTCGCGATCCGGGAGCGTGTCTATGTCGCGGGGGTAGGCTCGGGTAACGAAGATGGAGAGGCGATCGCCGCCGCATTTGGGGACACCGTGTTGGCCGGAGCGTTTGTCGCCGCCATAGCTATCGCCTTTTCGATTGCGACACGAGGCGGGACGGCTCATGTACGGAAAACTGATTGACGCGCGTTACTTGAAGATCCGCTGGCCCACTCTGCCCTAGCTGGATTCCAGTCTTTGTTGGCGAGGGATGTCGGCCAGGAGGAGTCGAAGTGGCTCGCCGAACTCCCGTGCCTGCCACTCCCTGACCTCAGGCGAGTTGTACTCCTCATCCAGGTCTCCGTGATCGCGGGAGAGCCGTTCCAGGCTGGCGGCGGGCCAGAGCAGTGCCGGGTCCAGTTCGAGGGCCTTGCCCTGTTCGATGCGCCACGCCTTCAGCCGTGTGAGACTGTCCTTAGCCCTGGCCCTGTGGGATGCGGTCATCCGGACGCCGGTGGCCCGCGGGGGTCGCTTCACCGGAGAGGTTTGAAGCCCCTCTACAATTGCGTCTTTCACCCCGCGAGCCAGCCCTCCTCTTCCGTAGGGACCTATGCCCTTTACCTTGGCCAGCTCTTGGGTCGGGTCTTCCGCGAGGTCAACCAGGACCGCGTCGGAGACCACCTTAAAAGGGGGAATATCGCGGCGCAGGGCCTCGCTTATTCTGTAGGCGTGCATCGATTGCAATACGGCCAGTGCCTTGCCGTCAAGGCCCTTGCTGTTCTTGACTGACAGGAACGCAAGTTCGGGGTCCTGCACGTTGAAGCTGACCCTGGCCAGACGAGCGCACTCCTCGGCGGCCCACTCAGTGCGGCCCTTTTCCGCCAGTCGCTTCCCCAGCAAGTCTCGCAGCTCCATCAGATGGAGTACGTCACCCGCGGCGTAGTTCACCGCCTCCTCGGTCAGTGGACGGAGCCCCCAGTTGGCCCGTTGCAGCCTTTTGCTCTTGGGGAGTTCTATGCCCAGGAGTTCCTGTGCTACGGTGCCCAGTCCGAGCCGCTCCATCCCGACGAAGGCCGCAGCGATGCTCGTGTCGTACAGGCCGTTGATGCGGAACCCCCAGTCCCTGTCCAGGCTCCGGACATCATAGTCCGCGGAGTGGAGGATCTTTTCGATGTTCGGGTCCGCGAGGATCTTTCCAAGGGGCTCCATGTTATCAATAGCCATGGGGTCCACGAGGAAAGCTTCGCCGTTGAATCCGACCTGGATGAGGCAGATGCGCTCAGGGTAGCTGAAGAATCCGTTCGCTTCCAGGTCGAATGCGATCCTCGGTTCGCGGGCAAGGCGCTCGGCCAGGGTAGTCAGATCACGGCTGCTGGTCAGCATTGGAATGGTATCGAGTGGCTTCAGGGCATCCTCCGGTTCTCAAGGGCGTCAGATCATTATACGGGTCGGAGACGCTGCTGGGTACATACCATTCTGGTTGGTGTTGCGCTACAGTAGACTGGGCCGAGAATGACGCGTTGTGAGGAGGACTCAATTGGCACTGGTCGAATACGAGGTTAAGGGTCGTATCGCCTATATCACAATGAATAGGCCTGAGAAGCTCAACGCAATGAACCGTGAGATGATAGACGGTCTGTGGGACGGATTCACGAATTTCCGGGACGATCCTGAGGTCTGGCTGGCCATAGTTAGCGGGCGCGGAAGGTCATTTTCGGTAGGTCACGATCTGGCCGAGATGAGCGCAGGCGGTGCCGCGGTTCGTGGACATGGGTCTACCGACGAGTTGTATTTCGCCGAACAGAATATCTGGAAACCTATTATCGCCACGGTCAACGGCCATTGTCTGGCCCAGGGTGCTGGTATTGCGATGGGCGCGGACATCCGTATCGCGTCTGAAACCGCGCAGTTTGGCTGGCCCCAGACCAAACGCGGAATCTCGTCCATCTCAGGGCCAGTGATCCTCGGCCAGCGGATACCGCTGCCACGGGCGATGGAGCTCCTGTTCACCGGGGAGTTCATGAAGGCCGACGAGGCGCTGGCGCTGGGGCTCGTAAATCACGTCGTCCCCGAGTCGGAGTTGATGAGCAGGGCCGAGGAGATCGCGGCCAAGATACTGGAAAACGCACCTCTCGCCGTTCGTGCCATGAAAGAGGCGACGATGCGAGGCCTGCATCTCTCGTTGCCGGACCGCCTGAACCTGGCGGGCATGGTGTTCGAGCAGGTCCGCGGCTCTGCCGATGCCCAGGAGGGCCTGGACGCCTTCAAAGAAAAGCGTGCGCCAAATTGGATCGCCAACTAGCCCGGCCCCCGACCTCAACCACTCTTTCCAGGAGCCACCCATGACAGGAGGCCCGGTACTAAGCAAAGACAGCGTAGTGGTTCTCTATATTGGTGGGAGACTGCCCTCATGGCATGCCCTGAGCGCCGAGCAGCAGAAAGCCGACTCGGAGGAGCATGTCGAGTTGATGCTGTCGGTGGCCAAAAAACACGGAATAATGCAGCTCGAGGGGTACAAACTGATGGCCCCCATCGGCACGTACCAGCGCTTCTGGCCCATCGAGTTCCCGGATATAGAGGGGGCCGAGGCATGGATTGAGGCCGAGACGATGCCTCCGTACGGCCTCTATGGCCACTACGAGTACTATCTGGCCAGACGATGGGGCAAGGAGTACTTCGACACCTGGGTCACCAACCCTCCTGCTCCTTGTGTGCCTTCGACCTGTGACCCGAAATTCACTCCAAATCTTGAAGAAGATAAGAGCAGCACCGTCGTTCTGCTCTTCGGGATGTCGCAGCCTGGCGCAGCGGGCGTGTCCCCGGAGGAGCGTGGCGATCAGGAGCACATCGATCTGATGAAATCCGTCGCGGCAGAGCACGGCCTGATGAGGCTCGATGCGTACCAGCTAATCGGTCGACGGAACGACTGGCATCGTGCCTGGGTCATCGAGTTCCCGACACAGGAGGGCGCCGAGGCCTGGATGGAGGCCGAACTGCGACAGCCTCACGGCCGGCATGCGCACAAGGAGTATCACTTGGCCCGCAAGTGGGCCCCCGACTACTTCTCGAGCTGGGTGCCGCGCTAGGCGGTTGCGGCGACGGGTCCACGTGAGTAAAATTCGGTCCGCGCCATTTCGGGAGAGAGCCCACTGACTACTCCTACCGAGAACCTTGCCAAGCTTCGCGTTGCCCAAAACGTCCATGTGCGGAGGATGATGGAACTGTGCGCCACTGCCCATCCATACTATCGACGGGTGATGGCGGAGCAGGGGCTCTCGCCCACGGATTTTTCGACGGTCGAGGACCTGCACAAGCTTCCGCCTCTACCGAAGCAGCGTTTTATCGAGGAACCTGAAGCCTTCCGGCTGCAGCTCGACGACGTACCGGGGCTGTCGACGGAAGAGACGACCCTGGCGGACATCATCTACACCGCCGGATCGACCAACAAGCCGACACCCTTCTACGACACCGTCCACGACCGCTTCGGCCGCATACACCTGCTCAAGCGCGCCACGACTGTCGCTGGCATCGGCACCGACGATATTGTCATGAACCTGTTTCCCGTCTCTTCGGTGCCTCACCAGGGCTTTTTGAGCGCCTCGTGGGGCGCAATGGCGGTTGGCGCGAAGTTGCTCACCGGCCTAACCGGGCGACCCTACGAGGCATTCCCTGTACACAACCGGATGGACCATGCTATCGAAATGATCGAGCGAGAGAAGGCAACCGTTATATGGGGCATCACCGCCTATGTTCGCAGGCTCGTTGTGCGGGCTCAAGAGCAGGGCAGGGACTTCGGGTCCGTTCGGTTGGCAATGGTCATGGGCGAGGCGTGTCCCCCTGGCATGCGAGAGGACATCAGGACGCGCCTGATGGCGATGGGCAGCCACGAGCCGTGGACCAACAACGGTTACGGTTTGACCGAGACCCTCGGACCCGCGACCCAGTGTTTTGAGGGGGGCGGCATGCATCAGCCGCTCGCGGAGGACTACTATTTCGAGGTTGTGGAACACGAGACCTACGAGCCTGTGCCGGATGGCCAGCCGGGGATTATGCTCGTGAGCCATCTGAACAGACGAGGCACCGTCTTGCTGCGGTACGTCTCTGGCGACATCGTGACGCTGACCCACGAGACATGTCCTAATTGCGGGCGCACTTCTCCCCGATTCCTGGGAGCGCCGTACCGCGCCGATGGCCTGACCAAGGTGAAGGGCACGCTGATTAATCCCGCGTCCCTGAACGAGGAGATGACGCACCTACTGCAGCGGGGTGTCGCTGAGTACCAGGTCGTCATCGGCCGTGAGGACAGCAAAGACCCCTACTCCGGCGACATGCTCCTGGTTCGGGTCGCCACTGCCGATCAGGACTGGGATCGTTTGCGAGCGGAGGTAGTCAGTATTGTCACCAACAGCGTTGAGATCACCCCACGGGTCGAATTTCTTCCCGCGGACGGCTTCGCCGAGATAGCGGGTGGGTATAAGTTCAAGAGGTTTGTGGACGAGCGATGAGGCCGAGGGTCAAATGACAGGCGAAAACAAGCGGTCCGACCTGCTCGTGGTCGGTGACGAGTTCGCACCCCTGGAGTTCCACGTCACCCCGGAGTTTAGCGAAAACTACCTCCACGCGGTGGAAGACCACCACCCCCGATACACGGAGGGCCCGGGAGCTATCGTGCACCCGGCGCTGCTGATCGTCTTCAGTAACAACACACGAAGTCCTTCGTTCTCGCTTGACCCTGGAACAGCCGCCATCCAGACCCACGAACTGGTCGAATACCACGCCCCTGGTCGTGTTGGCAGCACCTTTCATGTGACATTCCGGGTTGTGGATACGTACGAGAAGCGTGGTAGGCCATACCAGGTAGTAGAGGCGCCGGTGGTGGACGAAAATGGCGCGCCGATCATAACCAGGACCACGACATACACCTATGTGGGCGGCCCGTACCCAAGAATAGGTTCTTAGTATACGGGGAGTGCAGAGGGGCCGAGTCCTTTTGCATCTGGAGTATTCATGACCCCACTAACGCCAGATGTTGAAGTCGGATTCCGAGTCACCGGTCCGGTGAAGACTGCCACGCCGTATCTTACGCGGCTCTTTTCAGGCGGCTGGCCCAGGACTGAAGACTGGCCAGCGAAGAATGTCCACACGGACGAGGAATTTGCGCGGGCGACCGGGCTGTCGGGCAGGAATGCATCCGGCGCGATGATGCAGGGATACCTGGCGGAGCTGATGGTGGACATGTTTGGAGAGGGTTGGCTCTCGGGCGGATCCTTCTCCCTCAAGTTTGTCCATCAGGTCGGCATGGACGACTCCGTCACAGCCGAGGCGGCAGTTACTGACTTGAGCAATTCAGGGCAGGGAATCGCGGTCGAGCTGGACGTGAGCTGCAAGAACCAGCACGGCCAGGTCGTTACTGTCGGCACCGCCACAGGGACCATCGCCGCCAGTTAGTTTGGCGTCTATTGCAGTG
>CAJWER010000051.1 GCA_913030785.1 uncultured Chloroflexota bacterium
CTCGCGAATGCGAGCCGGGCCTTTGCTGTGGGGCGGGACGCTGAGTGCCTAGCCCTCGTCGATGGGGACTGGGACGGGCGCCGGAATCGCCCCGGCTTGGGGAGCCGCCAGGGTGATGACGGGCGCCTCGGCGACGGACAGGTCGACGTCGTGGGCCGGCATGAATCTCGCGACTACCACCGCTCCGGCCACTGCGATTACTGCCGTAACGATATACACCGCGCCGGCTGCGTTTACGTACGCAGTGTTGGCCGCGTTCAGCAGTGCCTCGCTTCCGGCTTCGTTCAGCGATGAGGCTGCTTGGAGCGCGCGCCCGATGGAGTTCCTCGCCAGTGCCGATCCGTCGGGGGATAGGTCAACCACTGCCGAGGTGATGTTGGACGTGTAGAGCGAGTTCAGGATGGACCCGAAGATGCCCACGCCCAGTGCCCCGCCGACCTGGCGCACCGTGTCATTAATGGCTGATCCGACACCCGCGTGGGAGTCGGGCAGTGCCGCCATGACCGCGTCGGTGGCCGGCGCCATCGTGTTCGCGCCGCCCATCCCGAATAGGAACAGCGAGACGCCCGCGACCCAATACGCGGTGGTCACGTCGAGGCCCGACAGTGCCGTAACAGCTGTGCCCAGGATGAGCAGGCTCAGGGTGACCGTACACTTCGTTCAGATGCGGCCCACCAGCATGGCGCTCATGGGCGCGCCGAACATGAACCCAATGGCCATCGGGACCAGCCTGATTACGGTGTCCAGTGGCGAGTAGCCTTGGACGAACTGGAGGTACTGGGTCATCAGGAACATGGCGGCCAGCATCGCCATCGACATGATAGCCATCGCCAGGGAGCCGCTCGACAGCCTGGCGTTCTTGAACACGCGGACCGCACCTCTGGCTACTTGATTACTAGTCGATCGCGGCTGAAAGTGCCGGTGTTTCTCCCATGCGCCTATCGCACCACGATGTTGACCAGGCGGCCTGGCACGTAGATAACCTTGATGGTCGTCTTTTCCTCGGTGTGGACCTTGACCTTGTCGGAGTCCATCGCCGTCTGCTTCGCCGCGTCCTCCTCGATGGAAGCCGGGACCTGGATTCGGTCGCGGAGGCGGCCATTGACCTGTACAACCAGCGTGATTTCATCCTCGGCCGCCAGTTCCGGATCCCACTCGGGGAGAGTCTGGTCGTGGATGCTCTCCGAGTGGCCAATCCGCTCCCACAACTCCTCCGTGATATGTGGCGCCAGTGGAGCCATGAGAAGCAGTAGCCTCTCGATCGCCTGTTCCCACGTTTCGGGATCGACGTCCGCCCGCTCCCAGGTGCGAGCCATCGAGTTCGTGTACTCCATGAGTGCCGCGATGGCCGTGTTGTATTTGAACCTCTCTAGGTCGTCGGACACCTTGCGGATTGTCTGGTGAACCAGCCTCGTGAGATCGCGGACCGACCCCTCGTCGACGGCTGCGTCCTTTAGTTCCGCCGGGTCTCGGTGAGCAAGCTCCCACACGCGGTTCATCCACCGGAACATCCCGTTCAGGCCCGAGTCGTTCCACTCGCCGCCTTGGTCCCACGGTCCCAGGAACATCAGGTAGCAGCGCATCGCGTCGGCGCCCACGCGTTTTACGAAATCGTCTGGGGCGACGACGTTGCCCCTAGACTTGCTCATCTTCTGGTGGCCGAAAATGATCGTGCCCTGGTTGAACAGCCGAGTGAAGGGCTCGTCGAACGAAAGCAGTCCCAGGTCCCTGAGGGCCTTGACGAAGAACCTGGCGTAGAGCAGGTGCATGACCGCGTGCTCTACACCGCCCGTGTACTGATCGACCGGCACCCATTTTGCAGCCGCCTCGGGGTCGAATGCGGCCTCCGAGTTGTTGGGGCTCGTGTACCTGAGGAAGTACCAGGACGAGTCCACGAACGTGTCCATCGTGTCTGTTTCGCGTTTTGAAGGCTTGCCGCAATCGGGACAGGGCACGTTCAGGAAGCCCTGGTGGAGCGCGAGGGGCGAGTCGCCGGTCGGCAGGAACTCGGCGTCCTCGGGCAGCAGCACGGGCAGGTCCTTCTCGGGGACAGGCACGGCTCCGCACTCCTCGCAATAGATAATGGGTATCGGTGTGCCCCAGTAGCGCTGCCTGGAGACGAGCCAGTCTCTGAGCCGATAGTTGACGGAGCGCTGGCCCCAGCCCATCCCCTCGACATGGTTCGCGATCTTTTCCATGCCTTCGCTGCTGGGGAGGCCGTCGAATTTCCCGGAATTGACCTGGACACCCTCGTCCGTGTAGGCCTCTGAGAGGGTTTCATCGCCCCCGTCCGGCGGCGCTATGACGACCTTGATCGGCAGGCTGTATTTGGTGGCGAACTCGAAGTCGCGCTGGTCGTGGGCGGGCACCCCCATGACGACGCCGGTGCCGTAGGTCGCCAGCACGTAGTCGGCCACCAGGATGGGTACCCGTTCACCGGTGACCTGGTTGATGCAGAAGGATCCGGTCAGAACGCCGGTTTTTTCCTTCTCGGTGGAAAGCCGCTCAATATCGGTCTGGTGCCGAGCCTGCTCGATGTACGCGACTACCTCGTCACGGTGCTCGTTGGTCGTGAGCACGTCCACCAGGGGGTGTTCGGGCGCCAGCACCACGAAGGTCACGCCGAATATGGTGTCGATACGGGTGGTGAAGGTCTTTACCGAGGCCTGATCGAGCCCGTACTCGGAGATGTCGAATTCGATCTCGACACCCTCACTACGCCCGATCCAGTTTGTCTGCATCGTGTTGATCTTCTCGGGCCAGTCCATTTTCGACTGATCGAGAAGCTCGTCCGCGTACTCAGTAATGCGGAAGAACCACTGATTCATGTCCCGCTGGATAACAGGTGTGTCGCATCGCTCGCACAGGCCGTCGATGACCTGCTCGTTGGCGAGGACTGTCTTGCACGACGGGCACCAGTTGACGGGCGCGAAGCCCCGATAGGCCAGTCCCTTCCGATAGAACTGCAGGAATATCCACTGGTTCCAGCGGTAGTAGTCCGGCGTGCAGGTGACCACCTCGCGGTCCCAGTCGTACATTGGGCCGATAGAACGTAGTTGGCCTCGCATTTTGGCCATGTTGTCCATCGTCCATGTGTAGGGGTGGATGCCACGTTCGATGGCGGCGTTCTCCGCGTTGAGCCCGAAGGCGTCGAAGCCCATAGGGTGCAGCACGTTGAAGCCCCGCATCCGTTTGAGGCGTGCGTGGACATCGGCGCCCGACAGCACGTACCAGTGGCCGATGTGGAGGTCGCCGGAGGGGTAGGGGTACATCGTGAGTTCGTACCACTTGGGGCGAGGGTCGTCGTCAGATGTACGGAACGTCTTGTCGGCTGCCCAGCGGTCCTGCCACTTGTTCTCGATCTCCTGCGGCTCGTAAGTAGTGTGCGCTGGTCGCACCATCTGTGTAGCCATCTGTTGCTCTCCTCTTTGTTGGAGCTATCGCCTGCCAAGACAGAAAAAAACTAAGAAATATCTCTGAAGGACACCCTCAGGCTCCCGGCTCTTCGACGGGCTCAAAGCAGACGGCGGGGCTCCGCCCCTTTGCACACCCAGTCAAAAACGGATGCGCAGCACTTCAGCGTGTCCACCTTCCCCGCCCACAAAACGCGCTTGTAGCGCCACAAAAAAACCCGTCCCTGGACAGGGACGGGATATTGCGATTCTGACACGGCACCCCGCGGTACCACCCTGAATTGCCCCGGCATCGCCGGGACCACTCGGAGCCGTAACGTGGCTGACCGTCCAGCCCTACTGGATTCAGGCTGGCTGCTCCGGGGCGAGTTCACGGTCCTGTCGTGCGCCGGGATTCCACCAAGCCCCGTTCTCTATCGCACCGAAACCGCTACTACTCCCCTTCATTGCATGTGGGGGATACAGTTTTTTGAGAGCCTCAAAGGTAACACGAGGCCCATGACCAGTCAATCAGATTTCGTGTACGAGCAGCCCTTTTCTTTGCCGGGGGGCTGTTACGTTGAGGTATCGCAGGATGCTCCCTCAACCATTAACTATTCCCTAATCTCTCTCTGTTCCGTAAAATGGGCGGGAGAGATCTACGGTTGAGGACGGTATTTGACCGCGACGGATACCAGCTCGAGGAGAATATGACCGAACGTGAGTTCACGCTGGAAGAGGCCCGCGAAATAGTGCCCTGGCTGGTGGCGACCTTCCGTACGTTGGAGCCGCCGAGGTCACGGGCCAAGCAAATTGACGCCGCGATCAAAGAGCTTTCAAGCAGGATCAAGGGCAATGGCGGCGGCAGTTCACAAAGGCAACTGGAGCGGCTGCAACGTGCTCTCCGAGATGTCTCCGGTGAGATAGACGCAGCATTATCGGACATTCTCGATCACGGCATTCTGGTAAAGGGAGTCGAACCAGGACTGGTGGACTTTCCGCATTTAAAGGACGGGCAGCAGGTGTATCTTTGCTGGCGCGAGGGCGAGTCCGAAATCGAATTCTGGCATGATGTAGCAGAGGGGTTTGCGGGCCGCCGACCTCTTTGAGCGCTTGACGCGGACGTTGGATATCGAATTGACTAGACTGTATCAGGTTCCTGGGGAGGAATCAGGAACAAGAGAGAGTTATTGTATTGAGTTTCCAGTGTAATCGGCGAAGCGATGCCGCCGTTGTGCCAGTTGTGATAGGCTGGGCTCAAGGGGAGCGAGATGTGCGAGTACTGCGTTGAATCGGAGTCCTGGGGAGAGACGCTTGAGAAGGGCGCCACTGCGCTGAAGTGCGAGTGGATGCCTGACCCCGAGGAAACTCTCGACGACTCAATGGACCCTGACGATATGTTCGATCCGTTCGCCGCTTGCGAGCGTCCGGCAACTGGCACATCTGTAGACTCGACGACTGAAGACCACCTGTGTGAGCAGCACCAGCTCGATGAGAGGCAGGAATCAGAGGAGGGTTTCGATAGCTATCCCTGTGAGCAGTCGGTGCAATTCGTGTCGATCAACGGAGAAGCCGCGTGCGACTATCTAGGCGACCTGCTGAGTGACTCGGTCACCAGGTGCGGCGTACCGGCCACTCATGTCAAGCTTTTGACACAGAGGACGTTGTTCTGTGAGGATCACTTCCCAAGCAACGGCGACTTCCCTTGACGGTACTGGTGTAGCGTCGCTTTGACGTAGCCATGCCGCTCATGCTAGACTGGCTGGTAGGTTGAATATCCAGTTGTTTCGATTTCCGGCGATCCCCGCACCCTCACCGCCAGGTTTTGCACCCACGGTTACGATGCTACCCGCCAATTCTCTCGCCCGGAGTGTGTCTCCATTTTTCGATCAGTTCGTCATAAACTCAACAAACTAGTCCACAAACCAGAAAACGAGTCGTCACAGCAGCAAGTAACTGCCGTTGAACCAGCGACTGCATCACCTTCCGCGAGGCCCGAAACCCGACCGGAATCCAGACAGCGAACCGAAACCCCTGGCACCCACCGTCCTTCCGATTCTTCGCGAAGGCCGCCGCCCAATAGGCGGCGGGGGCGTCGCCCCGACGGTAACCGCAATGGCGACGCTGGATCTCAGCGCGATCGAGACGACAATTCAGAATCACAACGCAGCCGGAGTGGCAACGCGGGGTCATCGCGCGGCCGAGGCGGCAATTCCGGACCACCGCGTAGCCGTGGAGGCAATGGCGGCCCCCAGCGTGGACGAGGCGTAAACACGGGACCGCGGCGAGAAGGTGGTCGAAACGCGGGACCACCGCGTGGCCTACAAGACTATGCAGGGCCTCCGCGCGAAGGCTCCCGCGATACTCGACCTCAGTCCAACAGTGGTCGAAATGGCTCCTCACAACCTGACACGCAGATCAACGGAAGCCGCCATCACATTAGTCTTGACCCGGACTGGACAGGTACCGGACTTTTTGGCGAAATTGAGGTTTCGCAGGAGGTAGACCGGGCACTTGCGGAGATGGGCTACACCGTTCCTACACCTATACAGGATGCGGTCATCCGCCTCCTGCGAGAAGGACGTGATGTTGTAGGACAGGCCCAAACGGGCACCGGAAAAACATCCGCCTTCGGCATTCCTCTTGTCGAAATGTCGGATCCCAGTTCTCGTGAGGTTCAGGGCCTGGTACTGGTGCCGACTCGCGAGCTCGCAATGCAGGTGGCCGGCGAACTTACCAGCCTTGGGCGTCATCGTGGGATCCGGATAGCTGCGATCTTTGGTGGTCAGCAGATGCGCCACCAGCTTGATGCACTGGACGCCGGGGTGCATGTCGTCGTGGCGACCCCGGGCCGTCTGATGGATCACATGTCGCGTCGCACGCTCGACCTGGGCAACATCAGGGCTGCGGTCTTGGATGAAGCGGATCAGATGCTAGACATTGGCTTCGCCGAAGACATAGCGCGAATCCTTCGAACGACCCCTCACTCCCGTCAGACACTTCTCTTCTCTGCGACGATGCCACAACAGATACGCCGACTTGCCTCCCGTTACCTGCAAAACCCTGAATGGGTTCGTGTTGGCGAGGACGCGGCTCCCGTGGAGGGGGTGGAGCAGCTGTACTACGAGGTGGCTGCCCAGGATTGCAAGAAGGCCCTTGAAGGGTTGCTGGAGGAGCCGGAACTCATCACCCAGGCGTTGATCTTCCGGCGCACCAAGATTGGTGTTGACAAGCTTGTGGACCACCTCGTGAGGAAAGGCTACGATGCGCGTGGCATTCATAGCGATATGGTCCAAGCCAAGCGAGACAAGGTTATGGTGCGGTTCCGCGAGAAGAACTTGAGGCTACTGGTCGCGACTAATGTGGCTGCAAGGGGTCTGGACATACCTGCAGTGTCCCACGTCATCAACTATGAAATGCCGGACAATCTTGAAGAGTATGTCCACCGGGTCGGTCGCACCGCCAGGATGGGCCGCCACGGCACGGCCATGACCTTCGTTTCCCACATGCAGGACTTCGAGTTGCTCGACAAGATCAATGAGCACCTTAACGGACGCCTCAAAGAAGGGCGGCTCGCGAACCTTTACGTCTAGATCGGCCCCACTCGATCAACGAACACCGAAATATCCTGCCCGATGCTTTCCCACAACCCTTCCCGCAGTGTTGCACGTCTTGTTCGCTCGGCATAGGCATTGCGTCTTGTACGACTTAAGACTGCCATTTCTTGACACCTGAACAGCTATACCCTAGCCTTCGACACGGAACACGTAGCGATTTTTCTGATGGAACGATAATTTGTGCAGGGACGGACGACCGCCACCTGCATTGGAGGATTTGAATGGCTTACGAATTCGACCACGTGCATTTGAAGGCAGTCGACCCCGGAGCGGTGGCAGACTGGTATGTGAGGGCCTTCAACTTCACGATAGAGAAGGACTTTGTCAGGGTCACCGGAGACCGCTTTGTTCGGTGCCAGACGACCGACGGCTCCACTATCAACATCTCGGGAGCTCGGACCGACGAGCGCATGGGCGACTCGGATGCCAGCGCCCACTGGGGTCTGGAGCATTTCGGGATCAAGGTCGATGACATAGACGCTGAGATAGGCCGCCTTGCGGGGCTGGGCGCCCAGCTTCTCGAAGGTCCGTCTGACCAGCCCGGTGGACTCCGAATCGCCTTCATCAAGGCGCCGGGCGGCGCCAGGATAGAGCTGCTCCAGCACCCTGCCTAACGGCCAGGGGGGAGGTCCGAGTGGGCCAGGACTGTATTTTCTGCAAGATTGCTGCGGGCGAAATCCCCAGTGATGTCCTGTACAGCGACGACGTGTGTTTTGTAATACGGGATATCGCACCTGCGGCTCCGGTCCACTTACTGGTTATCCCGAACCAGCACTTCACCTATCTTGATGGTTTGACGGCCGAGCGACACGGGATGGTCGGCGCCATGTTCCAGGCCGCCGCGCAGATGGCGGCGCGCGAAGGCATCGTGAAGAGCGGGTACCGCCTCAGCGTCAACCAAGGAGACGACTCCGGCCAAATGGTTGACCACCTCCATCTCCATGTTTTGGGAGGCGAGCGCCTAGGGGCGATGGCCTAAAACGCTATGCGCGCCAAGTGGGTGAGTGCTGGTCTTTTGACTGTGGACGGATACGCGGATGGAAACGACCTCTTGTAGTGTTATCACAGGATTGACCTTAAACCCAATACAACACAAGACAATAGCAATGCGGCGCGGGCTACTCGATATCCCGAGCGCCGAAAGGAAAATTAGGAATGAACACTGATAGAACGAGAGACGGCCAAGTTGCTGTCTTAATAGACTTTGAGAACGTGGGGCTGGGCTCCGTTAGATGGCTCTTTGACCAGCTCTCGGACCTGGGCCGAATCACAATTAGAAGGGCGTATGCCGACTGGTCGGCGTCGGCTGGCAAACGGGACCAGAGACAGCAGAGGGATCAGCTATTGGAGCTCGGCATAGAGCCCATACACCTGTTCCACTCCGTCTCGGGCAAGAATTCAAGTGACATACGGTTGGCCATAGACGCGATCGAGCTCATGTACCTGTCACCGGTGGATACGTTCGTCATCGTGTCGTCAGACACGGATTTCGTGCCGCTGGTAAGCAAGCTGCGAGCGGCAGGCAAGACGGTCATAGGGGCTGGGCGGTCGGCGGCCGTTTCGCGGACCCTGGTCACCTCATGCGACAGGTATTTCTACCTCGACCAGCACGATCGTTCGCGTGAAGGGGCATCCGTCCCAGTCGAGACCAAGGCCGAGAGCCTGCTCGTTAGGGCGGTAAAGGTGACCATGGACGATCAGGGGCGGGTCACCGGCAGCAGGCTGCATGAGACGCTGCAGCGCCTCGACCCCAGCTTCGACTACCGAGCACTGGGATTCTCGACGTTCACCCGCTACCTGGAGGCCCAGAGCGAGGTCAATGCAACCAGGCCAAGGGGTCCTGGGGACGTAGAGGTCGAGTTGGGGGAGGTCTCCGGCCCGGCGCCAAGGCAAGCCTCGGCATCAAGGTCCCGATCCTCCAGGCCGACTTCCTCAAGGCCACCCCCGGCGCCAAGCTCTGACGTGCCTCAGGTGGCTCCCCAGCCTCCGGAGCCCGTCCCCGCGCCGGTGTCGGCTCAAGTGGGGGATCCCGAGTCGGGGTCCGATACACAGACGGTAGGTCCTGAGATCGATGCGGCCTGGGCCAAAAGGGCCTCGACCCCGGGCCAGTCATTCTCGGGCACGACCGCTGCCAACGATGCGGCGAAGGTTCTCGGGGCCTCCAAGCTGAGCGAGTCTCCCCACCGCACGCTTCAGAGGCTGTTGGATGCATTTCCATATCTGAAGAATGCATGGTCGCGGCGCGAGAATCGTATTATCAAGAAGTAATAAGAGTGTGGAGGGGCCGCGCCCCTTGCGCTCCTAGTCCTGCTGAATCAGCCGAATTGGAACCCCGCTGGCCAGGCTTGCGTCCAGATCAAACCCCACGCCATCCGAGTCCTCGTTTTTTGAACCCACAGTCACGCCCTGCCCGTCCATGAAGCGAGCTGTGGCGTCCAAATCCGCGACCTCAAAAGCCAGGTGGTACGGCGCCTCGCCATGACGCTCCAGGAAATCTGCAAGAGGACCCGGTCCCGCAGGCGACATCATGTCAAGTGCGCAGTTGCCGAAGTCCAGCCGAACTCGCCGTGTCGCCGGAGTGTCCGGCACCTGAGATATTGACGCCAGTCCGAATGCCCGCGTCCAGGCCTCTGCCGCTGCATCGGCGTCGTTGACGGCCAGCGCGAGGTGGTGGATGCTCGTGACGCCATTTGGGTGTTCCGCGGCGTTGGGCGGCTCCGGGTACCTGCCGTCGAAAGAGTCGTTATGTTGTATAGCGAAGGTCTGGCTGCCCGGGACCGCGTCCTCCGCGATCTCCATCTGTGTCCAGGAGTAGGCCGTCGAGCCGTCCTCAGCGTGGCGTGACCCAGCAACCGGTGTCTTGGCCGCGACGCCGCGGGTCTGCATCTCGGCAAAGATCGTATCGATGTCAAAGGTGCCCATTGCAAATATGAATAGCCCCTCGCGTGACTTCAGAAATGGAGCCAGGTTGGGTCTGAAAAGCCCCTTAGACGCGTCGTGGATCGATATTAGCTCTAGGTACTCAGGGCCGAACACCACCAGCCGGTTGTGGGTTCCCCGCCCCGGATGCCTGCCTTCGGGGGTCACCTTCAAGCCCAACTTGTTGTAGTCGCGGGCCGTCTGGCTAAGGTCTCGAACGCCAATGAGCATGTGGTCGAGGTAGAGGTCCATCGTCTGCGTCTCCTTCGGATCTTTGGTTCGACTGGCCGTTGCCGACGATTGGAGAGATGGTAGCACGCCCCTGGGGCAGGGTGCTGCTAGAATAGCGACATCTGCCCCACTCGGAGTGCCGTTGCCAGTTCTATATGTCGTATCCACACCCATAGGCAACCTGGAAGACATCACACTCCGGGCCCTGCGTATTTTGCAGGTGGCTGGCCTGATCGCCGCTGAGGACACCCGAGTGACGCGCAGACTGCTGGATCGGCACGCGATCTCCACCCCGGTGACCAGCTACAACGAGCACAACAAACGTACCAAGACCGCAAGGCTTGTCGAGGAGCTAGTCGGAAAAGATGTGGCACTTGTGTCGGATGCCGGTACGCCCGGGGTCAACGACCCGGGCGCAGATCTTGTGTCGGCAGCGAGCCAGGCTGGATTTCCAGTAGTGCCGGTGCCAGGGCCTTCGTCGATCACGGCCGCGGTCTCCGTCTCAGGCATAGCGGGCGACGGATTCGTTCACATGGGATTCTTGTCCCGGCGGCGCGGTGACAGAAAACGTGCCCTCGGCGCGGTCATGGAGTCCAAGGGTCCAATAGTCTTGCTCGAAGCGCCTCACAGGCTGCTCGATAGCCTGGAGGATCTGCTCGAGGTGCTGGGAGACCGTAATGTTGTAGTTTGCCGGGAGCTGACCAAGCTCCACGAGGAAATTTTTCGAGGTAGCGTCTCAGCGGCACACGAACACTTTCGAGAGCCCAGGGGCGAGTTTTGCATAGTGGTTGAGGGGGCAGTAGAGTCGCGTGTCACGGTATCACGGCCGGAGTCCACCGCGATCCCCCTGCTGGAGGAGTTGCGGGCAAGGGGCGCCCGTGCCAAAGACTCAGTCGCACTGGTTGCCGCCGCAACGGGCCTCCCAAAAAAACGTGTCTACGAGCTATGGGTGCTGGGCAAGTTGAGTTAGGCGGGGCTGTGACCCGCTCTCTGGGCGAAATACACTGCGCCTCTGCTGGTGTAGACACGTCTAATGTGGGTGGCGTTGCGCCTGTCCGAGGGGCCGGGCGATAGGCCGTATATGATATTATTCACTGTTAGGTCCAGATACGTGCAAGGTACGAAAAACCATGTCTGAACGCATCCTCGTTGCAGTAGCGTGGCCCTATGCCAACGGCTCCATTCATGTGGGCCAGGTAGCAGGCGCATACATCCCCGCCGACATCTTCGCGCGCTACCACAGGATGGCGGGCAACGATGTGTTGATGGTTTCAGGCAGCGACTCCCACGGGACACCTGTGACCCTCGAAGCTGAGAAGCGAGGGGTGCCGGCGGAAGAGGTCTTCGGGGCTTACCACTCCGAATTCGTTGAGGGCTGGCAGGGGCTCGGCATCTCCTTCGACCTGTTCACCTCAACTCACACTGATAACCACTTCGCTGTCGCCCAGGAGATATTCCTCAAGCTGAAAGAAAACGGCTACATTTTCATCGACACGATGCTGCAGCCCTTCTGCGAGACCGACAATCGCTTCCTGGCCGATAGGTACGTCGACGGCAAGTGTCCCCACTGTGGATTCGACGGTGCGAGGGGTGACCAGTGCGACAATTGCGGTCGTACACTCGATCCCCACGAGCTGGTCGAAATGAAGTGCAAGCTGTGCGGCGAAGAGCCTATTATCAGGGAGACTGAGCACTTTTTCGTCAAGCTCAGCGCCTTCGAAGGCCAGCTGCTTGATTGGGTTCGAAGCCACGAGGAGTGGAAGCCCAACGTCCGCAACTTTTCGATTGGCTACCTCGAAGGCGGGCTGCACGATCGCGCAATCACCAGGGACATCGAGTGGGGGGTGCCTCTCCCCCTTGATGGCTACGACGGCAAGCGGCTCTACGTGTGGTTTGAGGCCGTGATCGGCTACCTCTCCGCGTCCAAGCAGTGGGCAAAAGAGATCGGACAGCCGGACCGCTGGAAGGATTTTTGGGAAGGGGAGTCCAAGTCCTACTACTTCATGGGCAAGGACAACATCCCGTTCCACACGGTGATATGGCCCGCGATGCTGATGGGCCACGGTGACCTGAACCTGCCCCACAACGTCCCGGCGAATGAGTTCCTCAACTACGACGGGAAGCAGTTCTCCACGAGCCGAAACTGGGCGGTTTGGCTACCGGACTACCTAGACCGATACGAGCCGGATCCGCTCCGGTACGTACTTGCCGCGACTATGCCTGAGACGAGCGACTCAGATTTCTCGTGGGGCGAGTATCTCCGTCGGAACAATGACGAACTCGTGGCGACCTATGGCAATCTGGTCCATCGAGTGATGACCATGTCGTACCGCAATTTTGACGGGAAGGTTCCCCAGCCTGGCGATCTGGATTCCGCAGCCCAGGCGTTGCTCGTGGAGGCCTCCGCGCGACTGGAAGATGCCGGGCGCAACATCGAGGCTTGTCGGTTCAGAGCCGGCCTCGAATCTGCGATGACCCTGGCCCGCTCCTGCAATGTCTACCTCGACCAGAAGGCCCCCTGGAAGGCCCTCAAGACCGACCGCGAGGACGCGGCGACCACCCTATGGGTCGGGCTATCGGTCATCAACTGCCTCAAGACTGCCCTGAATCCCTACCTGCCATTCAGCTCCGAGAAGCTGCACAAGATGCTCGGCTTTGAGGGCAGTGCGCCGGACCAGGGATGGACGTGGGACCGGGACACGGTGCGGCCAGGACAGGCGCTGGGCGAACCCAAGCCCCTTTTCGTGAAGCTGGACGACGACATTGTTCAGAAAGAGACCGAGCGGATCGGGACCTGACCCGGTACCTCGTCCAGGGGGCGAGCCCGCCCCGGAGTGGAGATGAAGCGACATGCACACTGAGGCAGCGTCGAGGCAGGCAGGCTTGGATAGCGCTGATACGACAAAGACATCCAGCGGCATCGTCGATGCCTATGCCCCGGTGGCCGACCAGCTTCTTCGGGTCCGTGCACGGCTGCTGGAGTTGGCGGACGGTCAATCTCCCTTCCTCGCCGAACTGCTGGTCCACGTCCTGGACACGACTGGGAAGGGCATAAGGCCCGCGATAACGCTGTTGTCGTCCTGGTTCCATCCCAACGACGGCACCCGGGCCGAGACGATGGCGGTCGCAGTTGAGCTGCTCCACTTGGCTTCCCTAGTCCACGACGACACCGTCGACAACGCTCTGATCAGGCGTGGCAAGGCCACGGTAGGGAGCATCTGGGGACGTAACGCCGCCGTGCTTGTGGGTGATTTCATATTCGCCACGTCCGCAGTGTTCGTATGCGACACGGGGAATGTGAGAGTGATCCGGCGATTCTCCGAGACCATCAGGGAGCTGTCCAGCGGGGAGTTGGACGAGATGGCCGGGGCTTACAACTACCGGGGCACTCGGGAAGATTACTTCAAGCGCATCTACGGCAAAACCGCGTCTCTTTTCCGAACCTCGTCGGAGTCGGGGGCGGTTCTCAGCGGGGTATCCGACGACCAGGTGTCGGCCCTCAACGACTACGGCTACAACCTGGGCATGGCCTTCCAGATCGCCGACGACATTCTCGATTTTCAGGGGTCTGCCGAGGAGGCCGGAAAGCCCGTTGGGAACGACCTGTCTCAAGGCGTTCTGACCCTGCCAGCCATTATCGCTATTGAGCGGAACCCGGAGGACAATCCGGTTATCGCATTGTGCCGCAGGCCGGGCGATCCTGAGGTCCTTGCGGCAGCGGTCGAGCTTTGCCAGGACTCCTCTGTGATGGATGAGGCCTCGGCGGTCGCCGATCGCTACACATGGCTTGCACTGGAGAGTCTTGCCCAACTGGAGCGAAATACGGCGCGAGACTCACTCGAAGAGCTGGTCACAGTGCTCGTGGGCCGTCGCAGCTAGGCTCTTGGTCTTGGAGTCGGGCAAGTAGCGCGGCCTTCATCCCCTACGACGTGTTGTACCCATTCGACTGTAAGGCCAGGTTGTTGGGCGGGGTATGGTTCTCGCCATGAGCAGAGCGAGAGGCTCCCAGACCTAGTCCCTATCCCCAATTCCCAGCCCCGGTCGCCCCCCCAACGCTGGCAACTGTCTCCAGTTCCACACGATCAGCGCCACGGTCAGAACCAGATAGACATAGGTGAAGGCGCGACGTGCTTCCTCGTTCGGGAATAGCAGATGGACCAGGAAAAGTCCCAATAGCACGGCCCCCGCCCTCCAGCCAATCATCTTTGGCGCTAGCAGCACTATTGCAAAGGTGGACACAGAAGATGTGAGCAGAAATTCCGTCAACTGCCTGGATTCGAGTGGGAAGCTCAGGATCTCCCCGGCCGACAGGCTAAATACAATGGCCATGCTGCCGATGAGAACGGTTAGCTGGTTGACCTCGGCAGAGATCAGTGTCGTTAGCCCTGCCTGTGGATTGGATCGGAGGGCGAACAGCGTCGCCACGATGATCTCGGGCGACTCAGAGGCCAGGGGCGCTATCCACTGAATCAGGATGAACTCGTCGATCCCCAGTTCGCCTCCGACCTCGACAAGAGATTCGATGAAAGGCTCCGCCGACGCCAGGATCACTGTCGCCGCGTACACCAACAAACCGATAACCGCTGCTCTGCGCCTGGGCGGCGACATCGTCCCGATCATCGCTGCGACTCCAATTAACTCTGGCTCGCCAGACTCCTTGGTAGAGCTGATCGCGAGATAGAGGAGATACAGTGCGATCAGGAGTACGGCCAGTGCGATGTGGAGCTGGCCCATGAAGAACATGACAAAAGTCAACGCGGTAGCCACTATGAGCATCGTCATCTCTAGTGAAACCTGCCCTCGCAGGTCCAGTATCTCTCGTCGCTTGGCCCAGAAAATCAGAATAACCGCGGGCCAGCCCAGCCCTATCAGCAGCCGGTTCGAGCCCGTCACATTGGCGGCTACGAGTTCCATCTCCGGTGTGACGAGGCCGAGCGCGGGATCGAAGGACGCGCCGGCCTTCCACGCGAGAATCGCCTCAATGGTGTACTCGGGAAGAATAGCGATCAGAGCCAGTACGGCGATCGCCAGAGATGCCGAAATGTCGACCTGCGCGACCTCTGCGGCCCAAGACAGTAGGAATGCTCCGCCGACGATTCCAATTCCAAATATTATGGCGGCGGTAATGGGGTCGAGGTGCGTGCCGGACAGACGTAGCGCGATACCAGGCACGCCTACGAGTATGAAAATGGCAAGCCATGTCAGATTTTG